>CAMLOF010000119.1 GCA_946481585.1 uncultured Macromonas sp.
GATCACAAACACAGGCACCACGACGGAGACACTGCCATGCGGCTTTCCAACCTGACCATCCGCGCATGGCTGATGTTGACCTTCACCACGGTGCTTTGCCTTTCAACCGTGGCGCTGGTGCTGTCCATTCAGGCGCTGGACCCGGCCAAGGCAAGCTTGGCCAAACTGGGGCTCTTCTCCATCTTCGGCCTGACGGTGCTGACCTGCCTCACCGCCACATGGGCGCTCACCAGAGCCATCTCCCAACCCTTGGGTGAAGCCATCCTGATTGCGGAGACCGTGGCCTCTGGCGACCTGAGCCAGGAGTTCGGCACCGAACGTGAAGGGGAGTTTGGCCGCCTACTGCAGGCGCTCGGCGAGATGGAAGACACCCTTACCGACCTGGTCGGGCGCATCAAGGCGTCCACCGACACCATCACCGACGCAGCAGCCGACATCGACAGCGGTCATGCGGACCTGACCCGCCACACTGAAGAGCAGGCGGCGTCGCTGCATGAAACCAGCCACAGCATGCAGCAGCTGGCAGGCACCGTGCTGCTCAATGCCGAACGGGCTGAATCAGCGAGCCAGCTGGCCAGCCACGCCTCGGGCATCGCGGAGAAAGGCGGGGCAGTGGTCGAGCAAGTGGTGCGAACGATGGATGCCATCAGCGGCAGTTCGCGCAAGATCGTGGACATCATTGCCGTGATCGACGGCATTGCGTTCCAGACCAACATCCTGGCCCTGAACGCCGCCGTGGAAGCGGCCCGCGCAGGCGAACAGGGGCGCGGCTTTGCCGTGGTGGCAGCAGAGGTGCGCAGCCTCGCGCAGCGCAGCGCGTCAGCGGCCAAGGAGATCAGCCAGCTCATCGGTGACTCGGTTCGGCACGTTGAGAACGGCGCAGAACTCGTCACACAGGCGGGCACGACCATGAGGGAGGTCGTGGAGGAAGTCCGCCGCATGACCGCGCTGCTGGGAGACATCTCCACGACGTCCCAGGAGCAGCGGGAAGGCTTGCAGCGGGTCACAAGCGCCATGGACCGCATGGACCAGGTCACACAGCACAACGTGACTCAAGTGAGCCGTGCGGCGCAGGCCGCGCACGCGCTGTCGAGCCAGGCGAAGGAACTCAGCAGCGCCGTGGGCGCCTTCAAGCTCGACTGAAGCAGGCTTCAGTGGTGGTGGCCGTGCTCGCCGTGGGCGTGGCCATGGGCCACTTCTTCGGCAGAGGCGGCGCGCACGTCCAGCACCTGCAGTGCGAACTTGAGCACCTTGCCCGCATGCGGGTGGTTGCCGTCAATGATGACCTGCGGCCCCTTGATCTTGACCACGGTGAAAATGCGCTCGTGCCCGTCGTCGGCCACACCACGCAGCGTGCCGCCCACCTTCACACCGGGCGGAAAGTCGGCCTTGGCGATGGTCTGCACCAGGCTTTCGTCGCGTTCGCCAAAGGCATCCTCGGGTTGCAGCACCACGGTCGTGGCAAAGCCTTTTTGCTGGCCTTCCAGCGCGGTTTCGATCTTCTCGAAGGTGTTGCCGTAGCCTCCGTGCAGGTAGGCCATGGGCTCCTCGCTGGCTTCCAGCAGCTTGCCCTGGGTGTCGCTCACGCGGTAGCTGAGCGTGACAACGGTGTCTTTGGTGATGTTCATGCTTGAAACCCCATGCGGGGCCTGTGGTGGGTTCAGGAACAGGGCTGCAGCGTCTTGTCGGACAGGACGCTCAACCCCTCGATCTGGCGCCGCTCGCTGTCGGTCACGGCAGGCAAGCGCAGGGTGAAGGTACGGGTTTCTTGCCGCTCCTGCGCAACGCGCGCGTCACGCACGCCATCGCGCTGCGCCTGCTGCAAGGCTTTGCGGGCGGCTTCCTCGCTTGAATAGGTGCCCAGGGCCAGGCCGGGCTGCAAGGCGGGCACATTCACCTCTCGGTGTTCTATGCGCTCCTGGCGCAACTCGGCACGGCGGCGCTGCAAGGCCTCGTTGTTGGCAAACTTGCCCAGGTAAACAATCCAGCGGGCTGGCAACACCGATTCGTTCAAGGACCAGCCTTTGGCGACGCCACCCAGCTTTTGCATGGCGGCGTTGACAGTGATGGTCTGCGCCACGCTGAAGCCGCTGACCTGCCAGCAAGCGGTGGGTTCGGGCGCAGGGGTGGCCGCTGCAGGCGTGGCGGCCACGTCTGGTGGCGGCGAGCCGTTGGCCGCAGCCTCCTGCGGCTCCGGCACGTCGGATGCCCCGGCCTCCGGCGCTGCAGCGGTGACGGGCGCCTGGCCTTGGGCGTTGAGGATGCGCAGCTTGCCCGGCTCGACCTGCTCTGCCAGGCGGTGCGACTCGCGGGGCTCCTGCGGCACCAGGCCTGCAAACGCCAGCCAGCCCTGTGTGTAGGCCAGGAACAACCCGTTGGCCAACAACAAGGCAAGCTGTAGCCGCTTCAGCATGGGCGCACGCTCACTTCTGCGCTGGTGACGGCTTCCACGCCATGCGCGGTGCGCAACAGCAGCGCGCCGTCGGGCCCAACACCTGCCGCTTCACCCTCCCGGCCATCGGACAGGCGCAGTGAACGACCGGCCAGTGCGTCACGGGCAGCAAAACGCTCAGCGAAAGGCGCAAAACCTTCCCGTTCAAAGTCCAGCAGGTCGCGCACCAGACCTGGCACCACGGCCGCCAGCCATTCCCCGGCGTCCAACGCAGCGGCCACGCCACCTAACTCGCGCAGGCCCACCGGAGGCACGGGCGGCAGCGCACTCATGTCATCGGGCGCCGCGGGGGCTGGCGGCAACTCGGGCGTGGCCACGTTCAAGCCAGCACCGATCACCGCATAGCGCCGCTCACCCACGCTGGCCGTTTCCACCAGAATGCCGCCCAGCTTGCGTTCCTGCCACCACAGGTCGTTGGGCCACTTCAGGCGCACCTGCGGGTGCAGGTGCTCGGCCAGGCTCACGCCTACGGCCAGCGACAGGCCCGACCAGTCGCGCGGCGCCAGTGGCAGCCCCAGCGAAAAGGTGAGCGAATCGCCCGGGCGGCTGACCCAGCCCTTGCCCCGGCGTCCCCGGCCTGCCGTCTGCTCCAGCGCCACCAGCAGCGTGGGTGCCTGGTCCCCGGCACGGGCGCGGCGCATCAATTCAGTGTTGGTGGAGTCGATGCTGGGCAGCACCTCCACGCTGAAGCCGGGCAACAGCGGCGCCACGGCCTGCCACAGCCCTTCGGCCTGGCGCGTCAGGGCCGTCAAGGCGGCGCCGGGCGGGTTCGTCATTTTTTGCTCGGGGCCCGCCAGCCGCGCTTGGGCGAAAGCAAGGTGCCCCGGCAATGCGGCGCACCGCACCAGCAGGGGTACTCGGCCTTGAGCTTCTTGGTGTAGGGCTCGTCGATGATCAGGCCGTAGTCGTAGAAGAGTTCTTCGCCTGCGGCAATATCGCGCAGCGCACGGATGAAGACGCGGCCGCCATCGGTTTCCTCGGCCTCGCAGTTCGGGTCGCAACTGTGGTTGATCCAGCGCGCCGAATTGCCGCCGAACTTGGCGTCGATGACGTGGCCGTCGTCGATGTGGAAGTAGAACGTATGGTTTGGGTCGGCGGGATCGTGCGGGTGGCGCTCCTGCGCCTCGTCCCAGGTGATGACCTCACCGGTGTATTCGATGATTCGCTCGCCAGCAGCGATGTCAGCCAGGGCATACACGCCCTTGCCGTGCACGCCCGAGCGGCGGACCTGGATGCGGCGGCGGGGCGCCTGAGCGGGGGTTTTGGGGCGGGCGGCTGGCACGTCTGGAAATTTGGTAAGGTAATTTCATGCATGCACGCGTGTGTGCGCACACAGGTGCGCGTGCGCGCGCATGGGAGTGAATTGTAGAGATGAATACGACTGGTAATTTCAAGACCCTGGTGATCGCCGAAAAACCTTCGGTGGCGCAGGACATCGTGCGGGCCCTGACGCCCGTGGCAGGCAAGTTCGAAAAGCACGACGACCACTTCGAGAACGACCGCTACGTCGTCTCGTCAGCCGTGGGCCACCTGGTGGAGATTGCTGCCCCCGAGCAGTACGACGTGAAGCGCGGCAAGTGGAGCTTTGCCCACCTGCCGGTGATCCCGCCGCACTTCGACCTCAAGCCCATCGACAAGACCAAGTCGCGCCTGTCGGCGGTGGTGAAGCTGGCCAAGCGCAAGGACGTGGGCGCCCTGGTGAACGCCTGTGACGCGGGGCGCGAAGGTGAGTTGATCTTCCGCCTGATCGAGCAGTACGCTGGTGGCGCCAAGCCGCTGAACAAGCCTGTGCAGCGGTTGTGGCTGCAGTCGATGACGCCGCAGGCCATCCGCGAGGGCTTTGACAAGCTGCGCAGCGACGAGCAGATGCGCCCGCTGGCCGACGCCGCGCGCAGCCGCTCCGAAGCCGACTGGCTGGTGGGCATCAACGGCACGCGCGCCATGACGGCCTTCAACAGCCGCGACGGCGGCTTCTTCCTGACCACCGTGGGCCGCGTGCAGACGCCGACACTGGCCATTGTGGTGGAGCGCGAGGAAAAGATCCGCGCCTTCAAGAGCCGCGACTACTGGGAGATTCACGCCACCTTCGCCGCGCAGGCGGGCGAGTACCCGGGTAAGTGGTTTGACCCAGCATTCAAGAAGCCCAGTGGCGACAACGCCGATGCCGAGCTGAAGGCCGACCGCCTGTGGACCGAGGCCGAGGCCCAGGCCGTGGCGCAGGCCGTGCGCGGGCAACCCGCCACCGTGACGGAAGAGTCCAAGCCCACCACCCAGGCCAGCGGCCTGCTGTACGACCTGACCAGCCTGCAACGCGAGGCCAACGGCCGCTTCGGCTTCAGCGCCAAGACCACGCTGGCACTGGCGCAGAGCCTGTACGAAAAGCACAAGGCCCTGACCTACCCGCGTACCGACAGCCGCGCCCTGCCCGAAGACTACCTGGGCACTGTGCGCCAGACCATGGAGATGCTGGCCGCCAGCCCCATGCACCACCTGTCGCAGCACGCCCGCACCGCGCTGGACAACGGCTACATCAAGCCCACCAAGCGCGTGTTCGACAACAGCAAGGTGAGCGACCACTTTGCCATCATCCCCACGCTGCAGGCGCCCAGCGGCCTGAGCGAGGCCGAACAGAAGCTCTACGACCTGGTGGTGCGCCGCTTCCTGGCGGTGTTCTTCCCCAGCGCCGAGTTCATGGTGACCACACGCATCAGCAAGGTGAGCGTGCCCAGTGCCACCCACCACTTCAAGACCGAAGGCAAGGTGCTGGTGAAGCCCGGCTGGATGGCCGTGTACGGCAAGGAAGCCGCCGAGGACGTGGAAGACGCCAAGGCTGGTGACAAGGGCCAGAACCTGGTGCCCGTGCAGCCCGGCGAAAAGGTGCACACCCAGGAGGCCGTGGCCAAGGGTCTGAAGACCCGTCCGCCCGCCCGCTACAACGAAGCCACGCTGCTGGGCGCCATGGAAGGCGCGGGCAAGCTGGTGGACGACGACGAACTGCGCGAGGCCATGCAGGAAAAAGGCCTGGGCACGCCTGCCACGCGCGCGGCCATCATCGAAGGCCTGCTCACCGAGAAGTACATGCTGCGCGAGGGGCGCGACCTGATCCCCACGGCCAAGGCCTTCCAGCTGATGACGCTGCTGCGTGGGCTGGACGTGGAGGAACTCTCCAAGCCCGAGCTGACGGGGGAGTGGGAATACAAGCTCTCGCAGATCGAACACGGCAAGCTGAGCCGCGAGGCCTTCATGCGCGAGATTGCCGAGATGACCGAGCACATCGTGCGCAAGGCCAAGGAATACGACCGTGACACTGTGCCGGGGAACTACGCCACCCTGGCCACTCCCTGCCCCAACTGCGGTGGCGTGGTCAAGGAAAACTACCGCCGCTACGGCTGCACGGGCGCAGACGGCAAATCCGACGGCTGCGGTTTCTCCTTCGGCAAGTCGCCGGGCGGGCGCACCTTCGAGGTTGAGGAAGCCGAAACCTTCCTGCGCGACAAACACATTGGCCCACTGGAGGGCTTCCGCTCCAAGGCGGGCTGGCCCTTCGTGGCCGAGCTGGTGCTGAAGTTCAGCGACGACGACCGCAACTGGAAGCTGGAATTCGACTTTGGCGACGACAAGGCCGACGAGGACACGGGCGAGCTTGTGGACTTTGCCGGTCAGGCCGCGCTGGGCCCCTGCCCCAAGTGCGGCAGCCCCGTGCACGTGCACGGCAGCAACTACGTGTGCAGCAAGGCCGTGCCCACGGCGGAACAACCCACGCCCAGCTGCGACTTCAAGAGCGGCAGGACCATCCTGCAGCAGGACATCGAGCCCGAGCAGATGCAAAAGCTCCTGTCCACTGGCAAGACGGACCTGCTGGACAAGTTCGTGTCCAACAAGACGCGCCGCACGTTCAAAGCCTTCCTGGCCTGGGACCCGGGCGCAGGCAAGGTGAACTTCGAGTTCGAGCCGCGCGACAGCAAGTACCCGCCGCGCAAGACCGCTGCCAAGACGCCTGCCAAAGCACCGGCCAAGAAAGCCACCGCCCGCAAGACCCCAGCGCGGAAAAAGGCTGGCGCCTGACCTACCATTTTCAAAGCAAATCACAGGAGACCCATCGATGAGCCTCAAGCTGTACTACGCCTCCGGCGCCTGTTCCTTCGTTCCCCACTCGCTGCTGGAGCTCAGCGGCGCGCCGTTCGAGCCGATGCTCGTGAAGCTGCACCGTGGTGAACACCAGACCCCCGAGTACCTGACCATGAATCCCCGTGGCCAGGTGCCCGTGCTGGTGGACGGCAGCGACGTGGTGACGCAGATCGTGGCCATTGTTTTGCACCTGGACCAGCGCCTGCCCGAGGCCAAATTGCTGCCCGCAAGCGGCATTGAGCGCACCCGCGTGCTGGAAACGCTGATGTGGATGAACAACACCGTGCACCCCACCTTCACGCACGTGTTCATGCCCCAGAAGTTCACCGACGACCCGGCGGCCCAGCAGGCGGTCAAGGCCTTCAACGCAGGCAAGTACCGCGAGTTGCTGGAAGAGATTGAAGCCCGTGCCGAAGTGGCCTCACCCTGGCTGGCCGGGGAGCGCCCCGGCGTGCTGGACGCGTACGCGTTGACCTTCCTGCGCTGGGGCGGCTTTGCGGGCATCGACCCCACCACCCTGCCCGCCACCTGGGCGCTGGCACAGCGTTTCGCGGCCCTGCCCGCAGTGGCCCGCGTGGTGGACCGCGAGCGCCTTCAGCTCAACGTCTACAAACCGGCAGCCTGAGCCAGCTGGCTGCAGCGGTCATTCCTGCAGCTGCTGCCCGCCAAAACGCACCGACACGCGCAACCCCCTGGGCACCTTGCCCGGGTGGGTGTCCTCCATCTGCAGGCTGGCACCGTGCTGCTGTGCAATCTCGTGCACGATCGCCAGGCCCAGGCCGGAACCATCCACGTTGGTACCCAGCGCGCGGTAGAAAGGCTCCAGCACCAGGCCCCGCTCCTCTTCTGGAATGCCGGGGCCGTTGTCCTCCACCTGCAGCACCTGCACTCCGCTGTAGCGGTCCACCAGCACGCGCACCGTTACCACGCCACCTGCGGGCGTGTAGTTAAGGGCGTTGTCCACCAGGTTGCGCACCAGTTCACGCAGCAAGGTCGGGTTGCCATGCATCAGGCATTCGGCAGGCACGTGGTCCGGGCCTTCGTAGCCCAGGTCGATGCGCTTGTCCAAGGCGCGCGGCACCGAGTCCTCAATCACTTCCATCACCAGATCGGCCAAGTCGATCTGGCTGCTCGGCAGGGTGCGGCCCGTGGTTTCGGCTCGTGCCAGCGCGAGCAGCTGGTTCACCGTGTGCGTGGCACGCATGCTGGATTTGGCGATCTGCTGCAGCGAGCGGTGGATGTCTTCACCCGGCGCGGCCTGCTGTGCCATTTCGGCCTGCATGCGCAAGCCAGCCAAGGGCGTCTTGAGCTGGTGCGCCGCGTCTGCCAGGAAACGCCTCTGCGTGCTGAGCGATGTCTTCAGCCGGTCGAGCAGGTCGTTGATGGATGACACCAGCGGCGCCACCTCCTGGGGCACGTGCCGGTCTTCGATGGGGCTGAGGTCGTCGGGCTTGCGGGCGCGGATGCGTTGCTCCAGATCGCTCAAAGGCCTGATGCCGCGCACCAGCGCCATCCAGACCAGCAACACTGCCAGCGGCAGGATGATGAACTGCGGCACCATCACGCCCTTGATGATCTCGGTGGCCAGTTTGGAGCGCTTACCCCGGGTTTCGGCCACCTGCATCAGCACCAGTTCGTCACGCCCTGGTCCGCGCGGCACCCAGGTGTAGGCAACGCGAACGTCCTCGCTTCTGAGCACATCGTCACGCAAAAGCACGTTACCTGGCTCTGTTGAGTCTTCTATGGGCGGCGCGGGAAATTCGGCGTCACCACTGACCAGCCTGCCGTTGCGGTCGGTCACCTGGTAGAAGACCTGATCGGTGTCGTCGGCGCGCAAAAGGTCGCGCGCCTGTGTGGTGAGGTTGAATTGCGGCCGGTTGTCCTTGTAGACGACGAACTGCGTGAGTGCCTGCAGCGTGAATTCGAGCGCCCGGTCGTAGGGCTTGCTGGCAATGCCCTGGGCCACGAACCATGTCAACGCCAACGACAAGGGCCACAGCAGCAGCAGCGGCGTGAGCATCCAGTCCAGGATCTCGCCGAACAGGC
>CAMLOF010000120.1 GCA_946481585.1 uncultured Macromonas sp.
ACCGCCGTGGGCAGGCCGCAGTAGATGCTGGCGTGCAGCAGCACTTCCTGGATCTCCTGCGGGGTAGCGCCGTTGTTCAGCGCGCCACGCACATGCCCCTTGAGCTCATGCTGCTTGCCCATGGCCGTCAGCAAGGCCACGGTGATCAGACTGCGGGTCTTCAAATCCAGCCCAGGGCGCTGCCACACGTCGCCCCACGCATTGCGGGTGATGTACTGCTGCAGCGGTGCGGTGAACTCGGTGAGTCCGCTGAAGGCACGCTCAACGAAGTCCTCGCCCATCACCTGCTTGCGCATGGCCAGGCCCTTGTCGAAATCCTTCTCTCCGGTGGTGCTCATGATGTGTTCTCCTGCGGGAAGTTGGCTGTGCGCGAGCATACCCGGCTTGTCCACGCAGCCTGTGGTCGAAGCTGTGGACAAACACGTGGACAATCACGCAAGGCCGCGCCAGCATTGGTTTTCTGGGGCGTGCTCAAAATTCAAGCAACCCAGCCTTTTTGCCCTTGAGACGCATTGCCCACCTGGACATGGACGCCTTCTACGCGTCTGTCGAGCTGCTGCGCTACCCGCAGCTGCGTGGCCTGCCCGTGCTCATCGGCGGGCGCCGCCGCCCGCAGGACGAACACCTGTTGAACCCGGGTGAAGGCCGCCCCCTGGCCGAGCTGCCGCTCGACGCCTTTGCACGCGTGAAGGACTACGTGGGGCGCGGTGTCATCACCACCGCCACCTACGCGGCGCGGGCGTTCGGCGTGGGTTCGGCCATGGGCCTGATGAAGGCCGCACGCCTGTGCCCAGACGCCATCCTGCTGCCGGTGGACTTCGACGAGTACCGGCGTTACTCCCGCATGTTCAAGAAGGTGATCACCGAACTGGCGCCGGTGATGGAGGACCGGGGCGTGGACGAGGTCTACATCGACTTCACCGACGTGCCCGGCGGCCAGCGCGAGGGAGGGCGAGTGCTGGCACGCCTCATCCAAAAAAGCATCTTCGACACCACCGGTCTGACCTGTTCCATCGGCGTGGCACCGAACAAGCTGCTGGCCAAGATGGCCAGCGAGTTCAACAAGCCCAACGGCATCTCCATCGTCTTTGAAAGCGACCTGGAAGGCCTGATCTGGCCCCTGCCCTGCCGCAAGATCAACGGCATAGGCCCGCAGACCGACCGCAAGCTTGCCGAGCAAGGCATCCACACCATAGGCGAACTGGCGCAGCAACCGTTGCCCCGCCTAGTGGAACTGTTCGGCAACAGCCATGGCCGCTGGCTGCATGAAGCCGCCTGGGGCCGCGACGAACGCGCCGTGCAAACCCACAGCGAACCCGTGAGCATGAGCCGCGAAACCACCTTTGAGCGCGACATGCACGCCCGGCGCGACCGGCAGGCACTTGGTGACGTGTTCACCCGCCTGTGCGAACAGGTGGCTGCCGACCTGCAACGCAAGGGCTACGTGGCCCGGGCCGTGGCCGTCAAGCTCAGGTACGACAACTTCAAGATCGTCACACGCCACCAGCAACTCGACCATGCCGTGAACGACGCAGTCACCTTGCGGCATGGCGCCGGTCTGGCACTCAAACGCGCACCGCTGGACCGGCCGCTGCGTCTGTTGGGCGTTCGAGCGGATGGACTTTCACGTCCGGACACCCAGGAAAAAACCGGTGCTTCCGACCGCTTACTGCCAGATCCACCCCGACAGGGCACGCTATTCTGATCAATCAAAACAAAATCATCAAATTGATAGTGTTTCAAGCAAAAATCAAAATTGTTATTGCATAGAATCTCCACACAACTTCACAGGCATTTGTCACGCGGGCCGTCGTATGGGACCATTGCACACCGCCTCGCCTGTCAGAAACACACCAATCACCGCCCGGCCATGAGCGCCGCTGCACAGGAGACGCCATGAAACTCAACCTGCCCGTGACCCAGCAGGAGTACGACTACCCTGGGGCCGAGATGCTGGTGTCCACCACCGACACCAAGGGCTACATCACCCACTGCAACCAGGCCTTCATCAAGGTCAGCGGCTATTCGCATGATGAGTTGCTGGGACAGAACCACAACCTCATCCGCCACCCCGATATGCCACCAGAGGGCTTCAAAGACCTCTGGGCCACCATTGGCCGGGGTCTGCCCTGGACGGGGCTGGTGAAGAACCGCCGCAAGAACGGCGACCATTACTGGGTTGTGGCCAACGTCACGCCCATCATGGAAAACGGCAAGCCGGTGGGTTACCTGTCGGTGCGCACCAAGCCTACGCGCGAGCAGATTCAGGCAGCCGATGCCCTGTACGCGCAGATTGGCCGCGAGCGGGAAAGCGGCCGCCACACCCTCACCTTGAACAGGGGCCAGGTGCGCCTGCTGGGCTGGCGCGGCTGGCTGCAGTCGCTGCGGCACTTGTCGTCCACCCAGCAGATGGGGCTGGGCATGCTGATCATCGTTGTGCTGGGCATGCTGCCCCTGCTGGCGCCTGCCTCGTTGAAGTCAGGCATGGCGGGCGCGGCCTTGCATCTGGTGGCCTTGCTGGTGGGTGCCGGCGGCGTCATGGCATGGTTCCATTCGCGCTTTGCCAAGGCGATCGACGAAGCGGATCGCTTCGCGCGCGACCTGGCAAGTTGCAACCTCAAGACCCAGGTGGACAACCATTTCCCCGACCCGATGGGCACGCTCATACGCAAGCTCCAGCAGGTTCAGCTGAACCTGCGCGCCGTGATCGGCGACGTGCGTAGCGAGATCCACGGCTTCAGCCGCTCGGCCAAGGAGATTGCCGACGGCAGCATGGACCTGTCCGCTCGCACCGAATCGCAGGCCAGCAGCCTGGAAGAAACGGCTGCCTCCATGGAGGAACTGTCGAGCACCGTGAAGCAGACGGCCGACACCGCCGGGCGTGTCGCGCAGCAGACGCAGCACAGCGGCGAAGTGGCCGCACAAGGCCAGCAAGCCATCCGGGCGGTGGGGGCGTCCATGCAGGCCATCGAGACTTCGTCGCACAAGGTCAGCGAGATCATCTCGGTCATCGAGAGCATTGCCTTCCAGACCAACATCCTGGCCTTGAACGCTGCCGTTGAAGCGGCCCGTGCCGGTGAGCAGGGCCGGGGTTTTGCCGTGGTGGCTTCAGAGGTGCGCGCGCTGGCCCAGCGCAGCGCCAATGCCGCCAAGGAAATCCGCGACCTCATCAGCGATTCGGTGCAGCAGGTGAGCCAGGGTGCACGCCAGATGCAGGACGCCGCCGCCACCATCGACGGTGTGGTGAGTGAGGTGGAAAAGGTGACCGAGCTGGTACTGCAGATCAACGCCGCCACGCACGAGCAGTCCCAGGGCATTGCCCAGGTGAACGAAGCGGTCACCCAGCTTGACAGCGTCACCCAGCAGAACGCCGCATTGGTGGAACAGTCCACCGCAGCAGCAGCCAACCTCAACCAGAGCACCCGCAGCGTGGAAGAGGCTGTGGGGGTGTTCCGCCTCTGAAAAACAGGCTTATTGCCGCGCCGTGCGCACGCTCGGCGGCGGCGTCTGCGGGTGGCTGGTGCGCCAGGGGTTGATGTCCAGCCCGCCACGGCGGGTGTAGCGCGCGTACACGCTCAGTTTGGTGGGGCGGCAACGCGTCCACACGTCCATGAAGATGCGCTCCACGCACTGCTCGTGGAATTCGTTGTGGTTGCGAAAGCTCACGATGTAGCGCAGCAGGCCCGCCTGGTCGATGGGTGCGCCGCTGTAGGCGATGCACACACTGCCCCAATCGGGCTGACCGGTCACCAGGCAGTTGCTCTTGAGCAGGTCGCTCACCAGCACCTCGTCCGCCACCGCCTGGCTGTGGTCGGCCTGCAGCCATTGCGGCGCAGGCTCGTAGTCGGTGCACTCCACGTCCAACCGGTCCAGGCTCAGACCGTCAAGCTCGTGCATCTTTTCCTGGCCGAACAGGTCGGGCGTCAGCACGCGCACACCCACGGTACCCTGGCGCTCGGCGCCGCGCCACACGGCCTCGCTCAGGTCGGCGCGCAGGCGGTCCTGCACGGCCTGTGCGTCGGCAAACACGGTGTTGTTGAAGCTGTTCAGGTAGAGCTTGAAAGACTTGCTCTCCACGATGTTGGGCGTTTCGCAAGGCACGGTCACGTGGGCCAAGGCCACCTGGGGTTTGCCACGCGGGTTGAGCCAGCTCAGTTCATAGGCCGTCCAAAAGTCGGCCCCCGTGAAGGGCACCGAGCCCTGAAGGCCGATCTCCGCACGCTTGGGCGCACGCGGCAGGGGAAAGAGCAGCGACGGGTCGTACCGGTCCTTGTAGGCCGAAACCTTGCCCAACTCGGAATGCTCGGGCTGGTGCTGGCTGGGGTGCTGTGCAGGGGACATGGACATCTCAAACAAATTCGCGTTCACGCAGCCACTTGGTAGCCACCCATTTTTCGCCTTCCAACACCGGCGCGCCACCGTGCAGGGTGCGCGTGGCGGGGTGCGGGCGGTCGTAGGAAAAGTACACCGCGTTACCGCGTTGCGGCGCCACCTCCAGCCCTACGTCCGGGAAGGTGGTGCCGCCGCCGCGCACGGGGTCATTCAGGTACATCACCACCGTGGCCACGCGCTGGCCGCCACGGCGCACGATGTTGGCGGTTCCGGGTTCGCTGGGGTCAAAGTAGTCGTAGTGGGGTTTGTACTCGGCGCCCGGGCGGTACTGCAGCACCTGCAAACCCTCGCCGTTTTCCACCGGCCAGTTGAGCAGCCGCGCAATGCGCGCCTCCACGCGGGCCACCACTTCGCTTTCCCCCCGCCGAAAGAACATGCCGTTGCTCGTGCGGTCGGCATTGAGCTCCTCGCCCCCGGTGACGGTTTGCACTGTGAGCGAACGCTGCATGCGCGGCCGTGCGGCATCAATCAGGGCATCGCATTCCTCGTCAGACAGAAACTGCCCAAACACCGCCATTCGCGGGCTTTGCATCTGCGCCAGCACTTGCACCACGCGGTCCCCCAGGTCCAACAGCCGGGGCGAGCCGCGCAGGTCGGGCTGCGGCAGCACTGGCGTGAAACCCTGCACGGGCGACCGCTGCTGCAGGTGTTCGCTGAGCGTGGACTCCATGGCCTGCACCGCCACATCCTCGTGCCAACCCGCGTCGCGCATGGCCTTGAGCACGGCTTCCGGCGGGAAGCCTGCCGTGGCCTGCTCCACGATCCAGCGCTTGAGTTCGGGCGTGACGGCCTGGCTCATGCTTCAGGCCTTGGCATCCCGGCGGAACACCAGCCGGTCGGTTTCAGAAGCCGCTGGCACAAACTGGTAGCCCTCCAGGTCAAAGCCCTTGAGCCCCTCCACCGTGCCAATGCGCTTGCTCACGGCGTAACGCACCATCAGCCCGCGCGCGCGCTTGGCCATGAAGCTGATGACCTTGTACCTGCCCGCCTTGAGTTCCTCGAACACGCAGGTCACCACACGGGGCTTCAGCGCCTTCTTGTCAACCGACTTGAAATACTCCTCGCTCGCCAGGTTGACGACCACGGGCGTCTTGTCGGCGGCAGCGCGCTGGTTCAAATAGTCGGCAATCTGCGTGCCCCAGAACTGGTACAGGTTCTTGCCCCGGGGTGTTTCCAGGCGCGTGCCCATTTCCAGCCGGTAGGGCTGCATCAGGTCGAGCGGGCGCAGCACGCCGTACAGGCCGCTCAATATGCACACGTGCTCCTGCACCCAGGCCAGGTCTTCTTCGCCCAGCGTGCGTGCGTCAAGCCCCTCGTACACATCGCCGTTGAAGGCCAGCACGGCCTGCTTGGCGTTCGCGGTGGTGAAAGTCGGCTGCCACGCCTGGTAACGGGCCACGTTCAGCCCGGCAAGCTGGTCGCTCAGGTCCATCAGCGTGGCAATGTCCTGTGGCGATTTTTTGCGCAATACGTCGATCAGCTCGCCGGCCTGCGGCACGAACAGCGGCTGCGTGTGGGTGGAAACGTGGGTGGGCGTCTCGTAGTCGAGTGCCTTGGCTGGAGACAATAGGAACAACATGCTCAACATCCTCTATCTGGACGATTATCTTGCAAGCGTGGACAAGCCCGCAGGGCTGCTGGTTCACCGCACCGGCCTGGACGCTGGCGAGACGCGCTTTGCCCTGCAGATGCTGCGCGACCAGCTGGGGCGCCCCGTGTGGCCCGTGCACCGGTTGGACAAAGGCACCTGCGGCGTGCTGCTGTTTGCCCTGCAGGCCGAGGTGGCGCGCACGCTGGGCCAGGCCTTCGAGCAAGGCCACGCGCTGCGCAAAACCTACCATGCCGTGGTGCGCGGCTGGCCTGCTGACCAGGGCGAAATCGACCACCCGCTGCGCCGCATGCCTGACGACGCCCGCAACGGGCGCGAAGAGGTGCAAGCCGCCCAGACCCTGTACCGGCGGCTGGCGCGGTACGAACTGCCGCTGGCCCAAGGCAATTTTCCAGCCACGCGGGCCGCACTGGTGGAACTGCAGCCGTTGACTGGCCGCCGCCACCAGTTGCGCAGGCACATGAAGCACATTGCCCACCCCATTCTGGGCGACGCCACGCATGGCAAGGGGCCGCTCAACCGGGCCGTGGCCAGCCACCTGGGCCTGCAACGGTTGTGGCTGCACGCAGCCCGGCTTGTGCTGACGCACCCTGTCACTGGTGAACCCTTGACCATCGAATCGCCCACCAGCCCCGAATGGGCGTTGTGGGACCCCTGGCGCGTGGACTGAAGGCTATTTCAAGTCACCCGCCAGGCTTGCCAAGGTCTCGGGCGTGATCTGCACGTGCGCTGGGTAGTTGGTGTGGTCGCACCCCAGCTTCACCGCAGCACCGGCCTTGACCGCCGCACACATCGCCGGGGTCAACTCAAAACGCAAGAAGTGCACTGCGGAGGTCTTGTCCTCGGTCTCGCGGTCCAGGTCTTCGTCGGCCATGGCGTAAACGCGCGCATGCCCCTCCACCTCCACGAACATGCGGTCCTCAATGCCGATCAGCCGCGCCAACTCGCGCTTACGCTCATTGATGTCGGGGTACTCCAGCAGCATCGTGGCCTTCCAGTTGCTGCCATCTGGCACCAACGGGGCGTAGGCGTCAATCTCGTCCTGAATGCCCTCTTCCTCAAAGATCTTCTCAATGCGCAGCATCTCCTGGATCTGGTAGCGCATGCTCAGCTCGCTTTCGAACTGCACGCTCACGTGCTCGCCCAGGTACACCGTGCGCAGCTTGCGGTGGGCAATCACTTCGGGCTTGTGGGTCTTGCGCCACTTGCTGTAGGCCTCCAGCGTCATCAGGCTGTCGGGGGTGATCTTTCCGGTCAGTTGCATAACAGCATTCCCTTTCACTTCAATCCGTAGGCGGTTCGCACCAACGTCAAGGGGTGCGCCAGCGTTGGCGTGCCCAGCTGGTTGACTTCAAACCCCTGCGCAATGTGGTGGCCGCCAAGCGGGCAGTCTGAACTGATGTAGTCGGGCTTGGCGCCGTCCTTCATCTGCGACATGGCCTTGAACACCGGCTTGCCGATCTTCATGGCCATGGGGTGGTAGGCCTTCTTCACCCCAAAGGTGCCCGCGTGGCCCGAGCAACGCTCGATGGTGTTGACGGTGGTGCCCGGCACCATCTTCAACATCTCCTCGGTCTTCTTGCCAATGTTCTGCACACGGCCATGGCAGGGTATCTGGTAGCTCACGTTGCCCAGCGGCTGCGGGAATTCGGTCTTCAGCAGCCCGTCGCGCTTGCGCGCCATCAGGTACTCAAACGGGTCCCACATCGCGTCCTTCACCAGCTGGGTGTCGGCGTCATCTGGGAACATCAGGGGCAGTTCCTGCTTGAACATCAGCGTACAGCTGGGCACCGCGCTCAGAATGGCAAAGCCGTCCTTGGCGTAATTGGCCAGCACGGGAATGTTGGCCTCCTTGGCCGCCTGCACCGAATCCAGGTCGCCCAGCTCCAGCTTGGGCATGCCGCAGCAACGCTCCTTCTCCACCAACACGTAGGGTATGTCGTTGTGCGCCAGTATCTTCAGCAGGTCGTGGCCAATGCCGGGCTCGTTGTAGTTGACGAAGCAGGTTGAAAAAATCACCACTTTGCCGGGAGTGCGCTCACCGTCCTTCACCTCGGTAGCCTGGGACTCGGCCGCACCCCAGCGAAAACGCCGGGTCGCCAGCTCGGGCAGCCAGGCGTCGCGGTGCACGCCCATGGCCTTTTCCATCAGGCCGCGCGCCACCTTCGTCTTGTTCACGGCGTTGGCCACCTGCACCACCACCGGAATCCCCGCGAAGGAGCCATGCACGTCGGTGGAGGCCAGGAATTTCTCCGCCGCCTTCACCTCACCCTTCTTGAACTTGATGGCCTTGGCCCGCAGCATGGTGTGCGGAAAGTCAAGGTTCCATTCGTGCGGCGGCGTGTACGGGCACTTGGTCATGTAGCACAGGTCGCACATGTAGCACTGGTCCACCACCTTCCAGTAGTCCTTCTTGTCCACGCCGTCCACCTCCATGGTGGAGCTTTCGTCCACCAGGTCGAACAGCGTGGGAAAGGCACCGCACAGGCTCACGCAGCGGCGGCAGCCATGGCAGATGTCGAAGATACGTTCCAGCTCCGTCAGGCACTTTTCCTCGTCGTAAAAGTCCGGATTCTTCCAATCCA
>CAMLOF010000121.1 GCA_946481585.1 uncultured Macromonas sp.
CTCTCAAGTGCGGCATCGTCGGCCTGCCCAACGTCGGCAAATCCACCCTGTTCAATGCCCTGACCAAGGCGGGCATCGCTGCTGAAAATTACCCTTTCTGCACCATCGAGCCCAACGTGGGTGTGGTGGAGGTGCCCGATCCGCGCCTGCAGCAGCTGGCCGAGATCATCAAGCCCGAACGCATCGTGCCGGCCATCGTCGAGTTCGTGGACATTGCCGGTCTGGTGGCAGGAGCCTCCAAAGGCGAAGGCCTGGGCAACCAGTTCCTGGCACACATCCGCGAGACGGACGCCATCGTCAACGTGGTGCGTTGCTTCGAGGACGACAACGTGATCCACGTGGCGGGCAAGGTGGACCCGATTGCCGACATCGAAGTGATCCAGACGGAGTTGTGCCTGGCTGACATGGCCACTGTGGAGAAAAGCCTGCAGCGCTACACCAAGGCCGCCAAGAGCGGCAACGACAAGGAAGCTGCGGCACTGGTGCAGTTGCTCACCAAGGTGCAGGCCGTGCTGGACGAGGGCAAGCCGGTGCGCACTCTGGAACTGAACGACCAGGAGAAGGTGCTGCTCAAGCCGCTGTGCCTGATCACCGCCAAGCCCGCGATGTTCGTGGGCAACGTGGCCGAGGATGGCTTCGAGAACAATCCGCTGCTCGACCGCCTGAAGGAATACGCCGCCAGCCAGAACGCGCCGGTCGTGGCCATCTGCGCCAAGATCGAGGCGGAACTGGCCGAGATGGACGATGCCGACCGTCTGGAGTTCCTCAAGGAGCTTGGGCAGGACGAGCCTGGCCTGAACCGCCTGATCCGCGCGGGCTTCAAGCTGCTGGGGCTGCAGACCTACTTCACCGCTGGTGTGAAGGAAGTGCGCGCCTGGACCATCCACATTGGCGACACCGCGCCGCAGGCCGCTGGCGTGATTCACGGTGACTTCGAGCGCGGTTTCATCCGCGCGCAGACCATCGCGTTTGACGACTTCATTTCCTACAAGGGCGAGCAGGGCGCCAAGGACGCTGGCAAGATGCGCGCCGAAGGCAAGGAATACGTGGTGAAGGATGGCGACGTGATGAACTTTTTGTTCAACGTCTGACTCCGACGAGCGGGATTCCTCGCTTTTCACCAAACCCCGGAATCCCCGAGATTCCGGGGTTTTTTTGTTCGCGGGGAGTGCTCTTTCGGTACAGGGTTTGTCATCACCGCGCGCCATTGATTGTTGCGGCCGTTGGTGCGAACATGTGCTTAGCGTCAACCGTAGAAAGGAAGGTGTGCCATGTCCATCTTCGCTCACTATCAGAGCCGGTACGAGGCCACGCAGGAAGAGGAGATGTCCCTTCAGGACTACCTTGACCTGTGTCGACGCGATCCCAAGGCCTATGCCAGTGTGGCCGAACGCATGCTGCTGGCCATTGGCGAGCCAGAGCTGGTCGATACCCGCACCGACCCGCGCCTGTCCCGCCTGTTTGCCAACAAGGTCATCAAGATCTACCCGGCCTTCCGCGACTTCTACGGCATGGAGGAGACGATCGAAAGCATCGTCGCCTACTTCCGCCACGCGGCACAGGGGCTGGAGGAGAAGAAGCAGATCCTCTACCTTCTGGGGCCGGTGGGCGGGGGAAAGTCTTCCCTGGCTGAAAAGCTCAAGTACCTGCTGGAGAAAGTGCCGTTCTACGCGGTCAAGGGCTCGCCTGTGCACGAGTCGCCGCTGGGCCTGTTCAACCCCGACGAGGATGCCCATCTGCTGGAACAGGACTACGGCATTGCGCCGCGTTACCTGCAGGCGGTGATGAGCCCATGGGCCGTCAAGCGTCTGCACGAGTTCAATGGGGACATCACGCGGTTTCGCGTGGTCAAGCTGTACCCCTCGGTGCTGCGCCAGGTGGCGGTGTCCAAGACGGAACCGGGGGACGAGAACAATCAGGACATCTCCTCCCTGGTGGGCAAGATCGACATCCGCAAGCTGGAGTCCTATTCGCAAAACGACCCTGACGCCTACAGCTATTCCGGCGGCCTGTGCCTGTCCAACCGGGGGCTGATGGAGTTCGTGGAGATGTTCAAGGCGCCGATCAAGGTGCTGCACCCGCTGCTGACTGCCACGCAGGAAGGCAACTACAAGGGCACCGAGGGGTTTGGCGCCATTCCCTTCGATGGAACCATCCTGGCCCACTCGAACGAGGCGGAGTGGCAGACCTTCAAGAACAATCGCAACAACGAAGCGTTCATCGACCGCATCTACATCGTCAAGGTGCCATATTGCCTGCGCCTGTCGGACGAGGTACGCATCTATGACAAGCTGATCCGCAATTCGTCTTTGGCCAACGCGCCGTGTGCGCCCGACACGCTGCGCATGATGGCTGAGTTCGCGGTGCTGTCGCGCCTGAAGGAGCCGGAGAACTCGTCGATCTACTCGAAGATGCGCGTTTATGACGGCGAGAACCTGAAGGACACCGACCCCAAGGCCAAGAGCTACCAGGAGTACCGCGATTTTGCCGGGGTGGATGAGGGCATGACCGGCCTGTCCACGCGCTTTGCGTTCAAGATTCTGTCGAAGGTGTTCAACTTCGACCACCGAGAGGTTGCCGCCAACCCGGTGCACCTGATGTATGTGCTGGAGCAGCAGATCGAGCAGGCGCAGTTTCCGCCCGAGGTGGAAGAGGGTTACCGCCGCTTCCTCAAGGAATACCTGGCGCCCCGCTATGCCGAATTCATAGGCAAGGAAATCCAGACCGCCTACCTGGAGAGCTATTCCGAGTACGGCCAGAACGTGTTCGACCGCTACGTCACCTACGCCGACTTCTGGATACAGGACCAGGAGTTCCGCGACCCCAACACCGGCGAGATGCTGGATCGCCAGGCGCTCAACGACGAGCTGGAGAAGATCGAGAAACCGGCGGGCATTTCCAACCCGAAGGACTTCCGCAACGAGGTGGTGAACTTTGTGCTGCGGTCAAGGGCCAAGCACGACGGCCGCAACCCCGCCTGGACCAGCTACGAGAAGCTGCGCTCGGTGATCGAGAAGAAGATGTTCTCTACCACCGAGGACTTGCTTCCTGTCATTTCCTTCAACGCCAAGGCCAGCGCCGACGAGCAGAAGAAACACCAGGACTTCGTCAATCGCATGGTGGCCAAGGGGTACACCGAAAGCCAGGTGCGTCTGCTGGCCGAATGGTATTTGCGGGTGCGCAAGTCGTCTTGAAGCGCCCTGTGCGGGCGGCATTCAACCTTTCGGGGGAGCGGGCTCATGAGCCAGGTGGTGCACATCGTCGATAGGCGCAACGATGCTCGCAACAAGAGCACCGTGAACCGCCAGCGCTTTCTGCGCCGTTTCAAGGGGCAGATACGCAACGCCGTGCGCCAGGCCATTGGGCGGCGCAATGTGCGAGACATTGACGCGGGCGAAGAGGTTCACATCACCGGCAAGGACATTTCCGAGCCGCAGTTTCGCCAGGGGCGGCCCGGGGTGTGGCGCCGAGTTAACGCGGGCAACGACCGCTTTGTGGTGGGCGACGAGGTGGAGCGGCCCAGCGGATCGTCTGGCGGGGGCGGCGGGCAGGCCAGCAACGAAGGCGAGAGTCTGGACGACTTCGTCTTCACGCTGACGCGCGAGGAGTTCCTCGACATCTTCTTTGACGATCTGGCGCTGCCCAATCTGGTGAAGACGCAGCTTGCGCAGATCAAGGAGTACCAGAGCCGCCGCGCGGGTTACACCCAGACCGGAACGCCCGCCAACATCAGCATCCGGCGCAGCATGCGCGGCGCGGCAGGTAGGCGTATTGCCCACGGAACGCCGCTGCGCCAGCGCCTGGAAGTGCTGCAGCAGGAGTGGGAGCAGGTGGTGGCCGAGCGCGGGGAGGGCGACCCGCGCGCGTGCGAACTGCAGGAGGAAATGGCCCGCCTGCGCGCGCGCCTGGAGGCCATTCCCTTCATCGACGAATTCGACCTGCGCTACACCCACCGCGTGCGTGTGCCGCAGCCATCAACCCAGGCGGTGATGTTCTGCCTGATGGATGTGTCGGGCTCGATGGACGAGGAGCGCAAGCAGGTGGCCAAGCGATTCTTCATGCTGCTGTACCTGTTCCTGCGCCGCACCTACGAACGCATCGATCTGGTGTTCGTGCGCCACCACACCCAGGCGGCCGAGGTGGACGAGGAGGAGTTCTTCCATTCCCGTGAATCGGGCGGCACGGTGGTGTCCAGCGCGCTGGCGCTGACGCTCAAGATCGTTCGTGAGCGTTATGGCAGCCAGGCCTGGAACGTGTACGTGGCGCAGGCATCGGACGGTGACAACTGGAACGCCGATTCCCCGTTGTGCCGCGAACTGCTGGACGAGTCTTTGTTGCCGCTGTGCCAGTACTACGCCTACATCGAAATCAACGACGCGGTGCCGCGCAACCTGTGGGATGAGTACGCCAAACTGCTGCCCGAACACAAAGAGCGCTTTGCCATGCAACGCATCATCGAGCCGTCGGACATCTTCCCGGTGTTTCGCAGCCTGTTCAAGAAGAGGTTGGCATGAGCCCCGCGCCGCGCACCAACCGCCGCAAGAAGCCTAGGCCGCTGCCACAGGGTTCTGAATGGACCTTCGAGGCCCTGCGGCAATACGACGCCGAGCTGGAACGGCTGGCGCATCAGCACAAGCTCGACCTTTACCCGCACCAGATCGAGATCATCACCGCCGAGCAGATGCTCGACGCCTACGCTTCCATTGGCATGCCAGTGCTCTACCACCACTGGTCCTTCGGCAAGCACTACCTGGCGCAGGCCAAACAGTACCAGCGCGGACAGATGGGGCTGGCGTACGAGATCGTCATCAACTCCAACCCCTGCATTGCCTACCTGATGGAGGAAAACACCCTGACCATGCAGGCGCTGGTGATTGCACATGCAGCGTATGGCCACAACGCTTTCTTCAAGGGCAACCACCTGTTCCGTGCGTGGACATCGGCCGACGCCATCATCGACTACCTGGTGTTTGCCCGCAACTTCATTGCTGAATGCGAGGAGCGCCATGGCGTGGCCGCGGTGGAACCCTTGCTGGACGCCTGCCATGCCTTGATGAACGTGGGTGTGGACCGGTACCGGCACCCAGCCAAGCTGTCGCTGGAAAAAGAGCGCTTGCGGCAGCGCGAACGCGAGATCTATCTGCAGCAGCAGGTCAACGAGTTGTGGCGCACCTTGCCGCAGGTTCCGGGCAAGGAGGCGGTGGCGCAACCCCGCCGCTTCCCAGATGAGCCCGAGGAGAACGTGCTCTACTTCATCGAAAAGAACGCCCCGTTGCTGGAACCCTGGCAGCGCGAGGTGGTGCGCATCGTGCGCAAGGTGGCGCAATACTTCTACCCGCAGCGCCAGACGCAGGTGATGAACGAGGGCTGGGCCTCCTGGTGGCACCACCACCTGCTGCACGGTCTGTACGAGGAGGGGCTGGTGGGCGACGGCTTCATGCTCGAAGTGCTGCACATGCACACCAACGTCGTGGCGCAGCGGCCCTTTCACCACCCGCATTACGACGGGCTCAACCCCTACGCCCTGGGGTTTGCCATGTGGCGCGACATCCGGCGCATCTGCGAAGCACCCACCGACGAGGACCGCGAGTGGTTCCCCGACCTGGCGGGCAGCGACTGGCTGGAGAGCTTTGACTTTGCGATGAGAAATTTCAAGGACGAGAGCTTCATCGCGCAATACCTTTCACCCAAGGTGATGCGGGACTTTAGGCTGTTTGCCGCCGTGGACGATGACAGTCAGCCGCGAGTGCGCATCGAAGCCATCCACGATGAGCGTGGTTACCGACGCTTGCGCAATTTGCTGTCGCAGCAGTACGACCTGGGCACCCGGGAACCTGACGTGCAGGTGTGGAACGTGGATACGCGCGGTGACCGTGCGCTCACGCTGCGCCACCAGGAGCGCGACCGCCATCCCTTGGCAGACAGCGCTGATGCCGTGCTGCACCACGTGGCGGCGTTGTGGGGCTTTCCTGTGCGGTTGGAAACGGTGGATGCCGCAGGCCAGGTGAAGCACACGCGGGAATGCCAGCCTGCGCGCAACTGACGCTATTGCAGGTGGTGGACTTGGTCGCGGCCGCGCCGCTTGGCCTCGTAGAGCGCGCGGTCTGCTCGGTCCAGCGTGGCGTTGGCGTCAGAGTCGGATTCGGTGAACTGCGTCATGCCAACGCTCACCGTGACTGCGATGGGGTTCTTGCCCGGCAAGGTGCAGGGCGTCGCTGCAATGTTGGCCCGGATACGCTCCGCGACTTCGGCGGCTTCTTCGAGGTTGGTGTCATCCAGCACCAGCAGGAACTCCTCACCACCCAGGCGGCCAAAGCTGTCGGTTGACCGGCATTGGGCCGATACCAGTGCGGTGGCGTGGCACAGCACCGCATCGCCAGCCGCGTGGCCATGGGTGTCGTTGATGTCCTTGAAGTGATCCAGGTCCAGCATCAGCAAGCTGTAGGGCGGCAGGTCGTGGCCGCGTCGGCCGCTGCGCCGACCGTAGGCACGCTCCAAAGATTCGAGAACTGCGTGCCGGTTGAGCAGGCCCGTCAGCGGGTCGTGCGTGGCCAGCCGCTGCAGTTCGCGCTCCATGGCCTTGCGCTGGGTGATGTCGCGCCAGATGCCTTCGACCCCGGCAAACTGGCCTTGCTCGTCTCGCAGGGCCTGCGTGCTGATGGAGATGTCGATGATGGCGCCATCCTTGCGTCGCATGCGCCCCGGAAAGTCATGCACGAAGCCCTGGGTCCGAATGGCCGCCACAAGCGCATCCCGCTCACGCACGTCGGGATAGAAGGTCGCGGCGGGCAGGCCGATGATCTCGTCGGCGCTGTAGCCCAGCACGTTCTTCACCGCAGGGCATACGTAACGCGTGATGCCGTCGGCATCGGTGCGGTAGAACACGTCCTGCATGGTGTTCATGATGCGCTGGAAGTTCTGGTCGGTTTCCTTCAGCCGCGCCTCCATGGTGGCGCGTTCGGTCATGTCCAGGAATGTCGCCAACACCGCAGGAGTGCCTTCTATGTGTGTCGGGCAACTGGTCATGGCCACCACGATGTCACGACCTTTTTCGGTCATCGCACGAAGTTCGGTGACGGGGTTGGTTTGCTCATTGCGCTCGGCGTTGCGCAGGCGCGCCAGCGCACGGTGCATGTCGAGCGGGTGAATGTAGCGGCCAATGGGCTGGCCGGCCAACTCGTCTGTTGTACCGGCATCCAGCAGCTTCGCTGCAGCGGCGTTGGCGTAGCGTATGTGTTCGCCGACGATGACCACCACGCCCGCAGGCAGCATGTCCAGCCAGTCGGCCGAGGCGCTGTGGCGGAGTTCTGAGGATGTGGACATGTGGTGGGCTGAGGTGGTGTTGGCCGTCCGTGCGGAAGCTGGAATATTATGAACCTTGAGCCCATCGTTCTCTCTAACACGCTTTGGTGCCTCGCATCGGGTGCATCAACAGGTCTGTGTTGTTCAAAGGGGTTACGCTGATGTATCGCAAGCGTCCAGTGCATATCGGGCTGTCGGCCCGCATCTTCCACCCAGAGGCAGGAGGCGTGGGCCTGAAGGGTAAGACCTTGCAGGTGCTGGAGCAGTCTGTCGCGCAGTGGGCGGCATCTCGCGATACGCTGGTGCTGATGGTGCCTTCGGTATTGCAGGACGGGCCGCTGATGCGAAGCAGCATCCGCGTGCGCGATTACGCCGAATACCTGGACGGCCTGATTCTGCAGGGCGGCGCCGACGTGAGCCCCAAGGCCTATGGTGAAGAGCCGCTCAAGCCCGAATGGAGCGGTGACCCGGTGCGCGACGCCTACGAACTGGAACTGGTGCACGAGTTCATGGAGGCGGGCAAGCCCATTCTGGGCATCTGCCGGGGCATGCAGCTGATCAACGTGGCCTTGGGCGGCAGCCTGTACCAGGACATTCCCACCCTTTGCCCGGAGGCGGCGGGTCACGAGTCGCCCGATTACGACCGCAACGCGCACGAGGTGACGTTCACGCCCGGCGGCAAGCTGGCCGAGTGGTTCCGCGACGTGCCCGGGGGGCGGCGTGTGGCGTCCATCCACCACCAGGCGGTCAACCGGCTGGGCAAGGACGTGACGGTGGAGGCCACAGCGCCCGACGGCGTGGTGGAGGCGATCCGCTGGACCGGGCGCGGTTTTGTGTGCGGTGTGCAGTGGCATCCGGAGTTCCACCACCTGGGTGGCGAGGAGATGCTGGACTGCTCCCCGCTGCTGGATGCTTTCCTGGCGGCCGCACGCAAGTAAAATAGAGGGCTTCCAAGGAGCGCTGCAGCGGCGCGCCGGTTGCGTGGCATAAAGCACGGCAACAGGCGGCCGTCAGGCTTGGACTTCCCCGAACACAACCGCGCTCACCTGAATGTGCCCTTTGCAGGTGAGTGCCGTGTCCAACCCCAATCCCCCCGCCAACGTGAATTCCGCATCCCAGGCCGCCAGCGCGGCCCGTGCTTCCGTGCCCCCCATGCTGCTGTCTGGCCTGGAGCCGCTGGTCATCGACAGCAACAGCCTGTTCGTGAACATCGGTGAACGCACCAACGTCACCGGCTCCAAGGCGTTCGCGCGCATGATCCTCAACGGCCAGTACGA
>CAMLOF010000122.1 GCA_946481585.1 uncultured Macromonas sp.
CAGATGCTTCGGGCCGCCTTGAAGCGGGCCTGTGGCTGGGCCCGGTGTTGCTGGTTTGTGCCGGTGTCACATCATTGGCGCAGCTCAAAGGCTCCTCGCCCAAACCGTCTGCAGTGCAGGAACCACAAGCCCTGCAGCAACGAACACCAGGAGCACGCAGACCACAAGCTTGATCGTCCGGGGCTGCCACCGCGGCGGCCAGCGGGCCATCAAGCGCGTCTGCAGCAACACCAAGGGCACGGCCTCGATGCTGAGCCACAGAGCGTCGCTGCCGAAACGACCTGTTCCTGCCATCAGGGCCAGCCGCACCACCGCGTTCACGGCAAAGATGGCCACCAGCGTGTCGCGAATCACCCGAAAAGGAAGCGGTTGCCGGTAGAAGTGGAATACCAGCGGAGGGCCGGCCGTGGAAAACAGACCGCCCAGCACCCCGGATACCAGGCCGACGCCCGCGAAGCTGACCCGCGACGACCGCGCAGGCCGCGCTTTCGCCTCGAAAAGCAGCACACCGGCGCAGACAAAGATCGTCAGCCCCAGGAGCAGTTCGAGGACCACCACCACGTTGTCGCCCAGCCAGCCGAGCAGCAAGACACCGCCCAGCACGCCCGGCAAGGAAGTCGCCATGACTGGGACCATGGCGTCGCGGTCGAATTGAGGGCGGGACGAGCGGAACAGCCCGATCGCGTTGACCAGAACCAGAACGCTGACGACGTTGGTCACGTCAGGCAGGGCCGCCACCTGGGTCAGCCCCGCCAGCCCCAGCAATACGAGGCCAAACGCAAAGCCCGTCAGGTTCTGCACATAACAGGCGGCGGCCACGCAAGCCAGGTAAGCTGCATGCTGCAGCAGTGTCATGGATGACATGCCATGTCACGCTCAGGCGGCGATGCCTGCAAGGCACAGGTACTTGGTCTCCAGATACTCGTCCATGCCGTGGCGGGAGCCTTCACGCCCTAGCCCTGACTGTTTGACGCCTCCGAACGGTACCTCCGCCGTCGAGATCAAGCCCGTATTGACCCCCACCATGCCGTATTCCAGCGCTTCGCCGACACGGAAGATTCGGCCGAGGTCGCGGCTGAAAAAGTAGCTGGCCAAGCCGAACTCGGTTGCGTTTGCGAGCGCGATGACCTCGGCCTCCGTATCGAAGCGGAACACCGGCGCGACGGGGCCGAAAGTCTCCTCGCGGGCGCACAACATGGCGTCGTTCGCATCCGCCAGCACGGTGGGCGCGTAGCTGTTCACGCCGGTGCGCTGGCCGCCCACAACCACGCGCGCACCTTTTGCTATGGCGTCGGCAACGTGCGTCTCAACCTTGGTCAGCGCATCTGCATCGATCAGCGGCCCCTGCTGCACCCCATCCTCAAACCCGTTGCCAACCCGGATCTCGCCCGCTCTGGCCGCCAGCTTCTGCACGAAACGGTCGTACACACCGGCTTGTACGTACAGGCGGTTTGCACAGACACAGGTTTGCCCGGCGTTGCGGAACTTGCTGATCAAAGCTCCTTCTACGGCCGCGTCAAGGTCGGCATCGTCAAACACGATGAACGGCGCGTTTCCGCCCAGCTCCAGCGACAGCTTCTTGATCGTCGGTGCGCATTGCCGCATCAGGATTCGGCCAACCTCTGTGCTTCCGGTGAAGGAGAGGTGTCGAACCATGTCGTGTTCACAAAGGGCACGGCCAATGGCGATGGAGTGCTCGCCGTCCCCCGTCACGACGTTGAGCACCCCGTCCGGCAAACCGGCGCGGCGTCCCAGTTCTGCCACGGCCAGGGCGCACAAGGGGGTCTGCTCCGCAGGTTTGACGACCACCGTGCACCCCGCTGCAAGAGCCGGTGCAACCTTGCGGGTGATCATTGCGACCGGGAAGTTCCAGGGAGTGATCGCCGCGCATACACCGATGGGCTGGCGAATCACGAGGTAGCGTTTGTCCGTGTCGGTGGTCGGGATCGTCTCGCCATAGACCCGCCGGGACTCCTCGGCAAACCATTCAATGAAGCTGGCGCCAAAGCCGATCTCGGCCCGGGCTTCGGCCAGCGGCTTGCCTTGCTCGGCGGTCATGATGCGGGCAAGGTCGTCGGCGTGCGCATGCAAGAGCGCCGCCCAGCGCTGCAAGACGGCTGCCCGCTGCTTGGCGGTCTGGGCACGCCAGGCGGGCCCGGCGCGATCGGCGGCCGCAATGGCCTGCTGCGCCTCCTCATGCCCCAGGTTGGCCACTTCGGCCAGTGTGATGCCGGTGGCCGGGTCCACGACGGGAAAGCGTGCGCCGCCCGCTGTCCACGTGCCTCCGATCAATGCGTCGAAGCGCAGCAGCGTGGCGTCGGCCAGTTGCGTCAGCGGTGAATCTGTACGTTGGTTCATGGCTCCCCCGCTCACGACACGATGGACTGCTGCGCAATGCCGGCGTCCACCAGCACGTGCTGCCCGGTCATGCCATCGCTGTCGTCGGCTGCCAGGAACAGTGTGGGCCGCGCAACATGCTCGGGATACAGCCGCATCTTGAGGCACTGAGCATCCAGAAAAGCGCGGTCGGCGTCTGGATCGCGGTGCAGCGTAGTCTGACGTTCCGTGACGATGGCGCCCGGCACGATGGCGTTGACACGGATGTTTCGCCCGCCCAGTTCACGCGCCAAGGTCCGGGTGAGGCCGAGGATGCCCGCCTTCGCGGTGGTGTATCCCACAAGGTTGGGCCGCCCGCGCATCCACGAAACCGATCCCATGTTGATGATCGATCCACCGCCGGCCTCGGCCATTCCAGGGGCGACCGCCTGGATCGCAAAGAAGTAGTGCTTGAGGTTCAGCGCCAGCCGCTCGTCCCAGTATTCTGGTGTGACCTCCTCCATCGTGTGGCGGTCGTCGCGGCCGGCGTTGTTGACGAGAACGCGTACCGGCCCGAGGCGCTTGGCCACTTCGGCCAGCAGTGCCTGGTAGGCCGCCACGTCGCGCACGTCGCAAGGGGCGAACCACGGTTCGGCGTGCCCCGCCGCTGTGACTTCCTCGACGAGCGCCTGGCCCCCGTCGGCGCGCAGGCCGCAGAAGGCCACCTTTGCGCCCTGTGCGGCAAAAGCCCGCACGAGTTCGGCGCCGATGCCCGAACTGCCGCCGGAAATGAAGACGACGCGGTCCTTGAGCGATGGATAAAGTGTGATGATCATGATGTTCTCACAAGGTTTGCAGGCAATCCGGGAACGTCCACGCGCATCTGAAGCACGCGGCCGGACAAGGGCATGGCTGCCAGTTCCGCCGCAGGTCGCTTGTCGCGCGCGGTGGTGATGTAAAGGGTGCGCAAGTCCGGGCCGCCGAAGCACGGCATCGTCGGGCAGCGCACGGGCAGTCTGACGGTCTGCAGAACTTCACCCTGGGGCGACAGCCGCAAGATCCGGGCGCCCTCGAACATCGCCACCCAGTAGCAGCCCTCGGCATCAACTGCGGCGCCGTCGGGCCGCCCCCCGTAGCTGTCTGGGGATGCATCTGCCTCGGGTGTGGGGAATGCCGCGTAAAGACGGCGGTTTGACGGCATACCTGTGCCGAGGTCGAAGTCCCAGGCGGTGATTTGATGGGCCTTGGTATCAGCCCAGTACAGGGTGCGCCCGTCCGGGCTCCAGGCCAGGCCATTGCTGGTGGTGATGCCATCAGCCACCTGCTGCAGCCCACCGGCGTCCAGCCGGTAGAGTGATGCCCGGGCAGCGTCGCGCGGCTCGTAGATGGTGCCTACCCAAAAACGTCCTTGGGCGTCGGTCTTGCCGTCGTTGAAGCGTTCTACCGCCGTGTCGTAGGGAGCATGTGCCAGCAATGAGCGGGTCCCGTCAGCAGGGTTGAGCCGAATCAGCCCGTCACGCTGGGCGACGATGAGGGTGCCGTCGTCGCACGCGGCGCAACAACCCAGGTCGTGCTCAAAGTCCCACTCGGTGTGCTGGCCGTTGGCCGGGTCGTAGCGGTGCAGCCGGCGGCCGGGTATGTCGCACCAGTAAAGCGTTTTTTCCAGCGGATGCCACAGCGGCGACTCGCCAAGCAGGCTGGCCGCAACCGGCAGGGGTTCGATGTTCAAGACGCGCTCCTTGCTTGCGGTTCGATGTCCAGGGTCATCCAGGCACTCAGCGTTTTGCCCGGGGGCAAGGTCACCAGCCCGCGCTCGGCCGGGTCCGGCGCGTGGATGGCGTCGTTCACGTGGCTGACTGGCTCGACGCAGAAGTGAGGCTGGGCGGGCGGGGTGAAGACGACCAGCCACGGCACGCTGGCCGACAGCCGAACCATCAGTTCCGCGTCCTCGATCAGCGCCGTGCCATTCCAACCGCCGAAGCAGTGGTCGAAGTTCATCGCGTCCACCCTGCCCTGCAGCGCCGGTTGATCGACGGCGTGCGTCGGCAGCAACGTGGCGTCTGCTTCCCAACGGCTGTTGACGGGTATGTCCACGCAGCTCGCGGCTCGCTTGGGGAAATAAGGGTGCCAGCCCAGCCCTGCCGGTTGAGGCACCGTGTCCGTGTTGGTCATGTCGAGTTCCATGCGCAACGACCGGGGCGTGATCACCAGGCGCTGTTCGGCATCGAACGCAAATGGCCAATCGGCGTCAGGCAGGTGCCGCATGCGCAGGGTCATGGCACTGCTGGTGCAGACCACCGCCTGCCATGGCCGTTGCCAGCCCACACCATGCAAAGAATGCGGGCTGCCTTCAAAGTTCGGCGCCGTGGTGTATTCATGCCCCTGCCACATGAAGCGGCGCCAGCCCAACCGGTTGGAATAGGGTATGAGCGGAAAACAGGCCGACTGACGCGGCCCCTGCAGCGCGGCGGCCTCGACGGAGCGCAACACAGGGGTTTGGCCGTGCCATAGACCGGCCAGGCTTCCACCCAGGTCCGCCCGCACCACGGCACGCAGATCCCCTGCGACAAGCGTGTGCCCCTGGTTGATGTTGTCCATCGTGCAAACGTCTGCCGGGCTCACCAACCGGCGGGCAGGACTTCGCTGAGTTCGACAGCCCGGCCAAGCTCGATGCTGCGGTGGGCAGCCAGTCCTGTTGCGACGCTGCGCAAGCCCTCCTCCAAGGTGACTTCCGCTGGCCTGCCGTGGCGTATTGCGTCCGAGAAATGCTGGTGTTCGATATACGAAGCACCGAAATGCTGACCGGGGTACTTGATGTTGGTGTCCCAGACGCGGCGCACTGCCACGCCCTTGCCAGTGCCTGAAGGCTGCCCCCACACTTCACGACGGCCCCAGTCCTCGCGGCGACCGTAGCGCAGCGTCAGGGAAGGCAGCAGTGACTCCAGCTTGCCCTCATCGCCGACCACGACGATGTGTTCGTTGTCGATCGAGTTCTCGGCGAACATGCACAAGTCCAGCATGGCGCGCGCACCGCTGCCGTATTCCACGATCACGTAGGCGCTGTCCAGGATGTCGGGTCTGCGGCCGCCGTACTCTTCGTTCAGGTGGTTGACACGCTGACCGCCCGATGCGAACACGCGCACGGGTTTTTCGCGCAGGATCAGGTCCATGAGGTTGAAGTAGTGGCAGCATTTCTCGACCAGGGTGCCACCCGTGTTGGCGCTGAACCGGTTCCAGTCGCCCACCTTGGGGTAGAAGGGCTCGCGGTGCTCGCGGATCGCAACCTGGTGGAGCCGCCCAACAGCGCCTTCGTGTGCCATGCGAATCATCTCAGCCACTGGCGGCATGTAGCGGTATTCCTGCGCCACCCACACCATGGCCTTGCGGCGGCTGGCCAGGGACATCATCTCCAGCCCATCCTCAATGCGCGTCACCAAAGGCTTCTCGACCAGAATGTGCAGCTCCGTCTGCAGCGCGGCGCGCATGATTTCGATGTGCGTGAAGTTGGGAGTCGCAATCACCACAGCGTCGCACAGACCGCTGTCTAGCAGTGGCTGGTAGTGTTCGAACACCTGCACGCCAGGGGGCAGTATGGCCAGCGCTGCCTCGCGGCTGGGGCCGTGGGGGTCGGCAATGGCTGTGACTTCTGCACCGCCCATGGCTCGCAGGTTTTCGATATGTTCGCGGCCCATGCTGCCGCAGCCAATGATGCCGTAACGAAGTGTTTGCGACATGGTTTTCCTCTGTCTCTTACCGTGTTGATGAATTGGGTAGGTGTGGGCTCAGCCTTTGAGGCCGCCCTGGGTCAGCCCGCCTACCACGCGTTCCTGGAACAAGGCGATCAGCACCGCGATGGGCACGATGGCCACCACGAGCGCCGCCGAAATGACTGGCCATGGGAAGGTGAATTCCCCCTGGTACAGCGAGATGCCAACCGGGAGCGTGCGCATCCCGGCGCTGGCGTTCAGCGAGAGCGCGAGCAGGAATTCGTCCCATGCATTGACGAAAGCCAGAATGCCTGCCGTGAACACCCCAGGCGCTGCCAGCGGCACGACCACACGCCACAACGCGCCGATGCGGGTGCAGCCGTCGATCATGGCTGCGTTCTCAAGGTCTTTCGGGATGCTTTGAAAGAAACTCACCAAGACCAGGGTGCAGACGGGCAGGCTCAACACCGTGTAAGGCAATACCAGCGCGGTGTAGGTGTTGAGCAGGTTGAGGTTGCGCATGGTCTCGAAGATCGGCACCAGCAGCGTCACCAGCGGGAACATGCTGGATGCAACGATGCAGGTCAGGATCATCTGCCGGTGCCGGAGGTTGAGCCGGGCAATGGCGTAGGCCGCAAACGCAGAAACCGTAAGTGCCACCAGGGTGGACAGCACAGCGACGATCAAGCTGTTGCCCAGGTACTTGAGCAGCGGCTGGTCGGTGAACGCCTGCACGTAGTTCGACAGCACCAACTGGTGCGGCAGGTAGGTGATGGGCTTGCTCACCAGCTCCGCCTCGGTCTTGAGCGAGGTCAGCAGGATCCACACGGCCGGGAAGAAGCCGTTGACCACGACGATCCCGGCAGCGATCAGGCGCAGCGAGCGCCCCTCGAAGAGCTTGTTCATGCGTTGCGTCCTATGCGCTTGAGGTAAAAGCCGGTCACGAACAGCGACAGCACAAACATGAACACCGCCAGCGTCGAGCCGTAGCCAACGTCGAGGTAGTCGATCGTTGTCTTGTGGATCAGCATGGCCAGGGTTTCGGTTGCGTTGCCCGGACCGCCCTTGGTCATCGTGTACGGGATGTCAAAAGTCTGCAGCGCCGTGATGGTGCGGAAGATCAGCGCGACGATGATCGATGGCATCAGCATCGGGATCGTGATCTGCCAGAACTGTTGCCATTTGGATGCACCGTCCACCTCTGCTGCTTCGTACAGAGACTTCGGGATCATCTGCAGGCCCGCCAGCAGGATCAACGCCATGAAGGAGCTGGTCTTCCAGATGATCGTCAGGCAGATCGCCGCGAATGCCCAATCGGGTTCCAGCAGCCACATGCGAGGCTCCGACTGGCCCAGGCGCCGAGCCACGTCGTTGACCACGCCATATTCGGAGTGAAAGAACCACGCGAAGATCAGACCAGCAAACGCCAGCGGCAGGGCCCACGGCAGCAACAGCGCCAGGCGCACCGGCCACTGGCGCCTGAACGGCAGGTTGGCCAGCAGGGCCAGACCCAGCCCAGCCACCAGAGCGCCAGGCACGGTGATCAGTGTGATGAGAACCGTGTTCCAGGTCGCGTTCCAGAAGTCGTGGTCCTGCAGCACCATCACGTAGTTCTCGAGGCCGACGAACTGTGCTCCAGTTCCCCCCGACAGGCGCAGATCGAAGAAGCTGTTCCAGATCAGCCGCCCTATCGGGTAGACCACAATCAGGGCCAGCAGCACGAAGGCAGGCGCAAGCAGCATGAAGGCCAGGGCCTTGTCGCTCGGGTCCTTCAGCCGTTCGAATGTGCTCATGCGTGCCTCGTGCTCGGCCAAACCGCTGTCGTTCATCTTCACCGCATCACGCGCCGCAGGCGCCCCTCGATTTCAGCCACACCTTCGTCCGGCTTCTTCGTGCGTGCCAGCACCGCGCTGGTCGTGGTCCGTATCACATCGCTGACTTGGCCGTAATCACGCGACTGCGGGCGGCTGCGGCCTGCTACCACAACGGGGGCTGCATCTTTGAACCAGGGCACGGCCTTCTGGACTTCGGGGTCTTCATATACCGGAATAGCGGTTGGCAGCAGCGAGCCCTCAATGGCCAGGAACTTGCTCGCCTCAGGGCTGGCCAGGAACTTCACCAGCTTGGCCGCTTCGGCCTTGTTCTTGCTGAAGGCACTCACCGCCCATTGCCACCCGCCCACGCAGGTCGCGCTCTTGCCACCGGTCATGGCGGGCAAAGCCATCACCCCAACCTTGCCAGAGACCTTGCTGTCGGTGTCGTCCTTGAAGCGGTCCCACGCAAAGCCCCAGTTGATGGCGAATACCACCTGACCCGCCTTGAACTCGTTGACCGTGTCGGGGGTCTTGACCTCGGCGACGTTCTTCTTGATGACGCCCTGGTCAACCAGTGTCAGCCACTGGTTCAGCCCCTTGGCCGCTGCGGCCTTGTCCAGTGTCAGCTTGCCAGCCGCGTCGTTCAGCTCCTTGCCCTGGCTCCAATAGGGAAGCATGAAGGTGCAGACGGCCCCCTCGATCGGCG
>CAMLOF010000123.1 GCA_946481585.1 uncultured Macromonas sp.
CCAGCGGCATGATCTTCATCCCCTGCAAGGACGGCATCAGCCACAACGAGATCGAAGACGCCCAACCCGGGCATGTGGCCGCAGGCTGCAACGTGCTCCTGCACGCCATGCTGGAGCGCGCCGGGGTGGTTTGATCTTCCCCGCTGGGGCGCCCGGCTTCCCTGTTACAGTTTCCAGCGCATGCCGCACCACGGCGTGCGTTTTGCCACAACTCGTCAACGGGACTCCATGAGCGCGCACGAATACGGACAGGCAGATTTTCAGGCGATCGCAGCATGAGTGAAGCCGATCGCAACAGGGAACGGCTGGCGCTGGCGCTGGAGGCGGCCGGGCTGGACCTGTGGGAGAACAACCTGCTGACCGGCGAGGTCACCCGCAAGGCCCTGAAAACGATGCAGGAGCTGGGTTACAGCGATGCCGAAGCCGCTGCCTGTGTTGACGAGATCTTCCAGCTCTTCCACCCCGACGACGTTGCCACGGTCAGGTCGGCGGTGGACGACCACCTCAGCGGCCGCACCCCCCAGTACCGTTGTGAGTTCCGGCTGCGTGCCAAGAGTGGCGCGTGGGTCTGGTACGCCAACTACGGCAAGGTCATGGACGGTGACAGCGATGCCCCGGGCCAGCGTTTCGTCGGCGTGACCTTCAACATCGACGACCGCAAGCGCAAGGAACACGAGATCGAGGCCATCAACCGCCAACTGGCCGAGAAGAACGCCTTGCTCGAAAGCTACAACCGCCAGCTGGAGTTGCTCGCTTCCACCGACTCCCTTACCGGGTTGGCCAACCGGCGGCGGCTCATGGAGCTGGGCATCAACGAATGCAAGCGCACCGAGCGCTTCCAGCACGACTTGTCGCTGCTGATGATCGACATCGATTTCTTCAAGTCCATCAACGACGCCTGGGGGCACCATGTGGGCGACCGGGTAATCTGTGCCGTGGCTGACACCTGCAGTTCGCGTATCCGCCTGGGGGTGGACTCCGTTGCGCGTGTGGGCGGTGAAGAGTTCGTTGTGTTGCTGCCAGAGACCGGCCAAGGCAACGCCCTTGCCTTGGCCGAGTCGCTGCGCCAATCGGTGGAGGCGCAGCGCGTGCCCGCGAACGACGCAGGCGGCGAAGCCCGCATCACCGTGAGCATTGGCGTGGCCACCCACAACGGCGCTGGCATGACCTTTGAACAACTGCTCAATCAGGCTGACAAGGCACTCTACCGGGCCAAGCAATCAGGCCGAAACAACGTCAAGGCATGACACATCCCGCAAGTTCTTCAGATCGCCCGCAACCGGTGGGCTTTGCCGAGGCGCTGCGCTTCTGGCTCAAGCTGGGCTTCGTCAGTTTTGGCGGCCCCGCCGGGCAGATCGCCATCATGCACACCGAACTGGTGGAGCGTCGGCGCTGGATCAGCGAAAAGCGCTTTTTGCACGCTCTCAACTATTGCATGGTGCTGCCCGGCCCCGAAGCGCAGCAACTGGCCACCTATCTGGGCTGGTTGTTGCACCGCACGCGGGGTGGTATTGCGGCAGGCGCCTTGTTTGTCCTGCCGTCCTTGTTCCTCCTGATCGCGCTGTCGTGGGTCTACATCGCCTTTGGGCAGATGCCGTTGGTCGAAGGTCTGTTCTACGGCATCAAGCCAGCGGTCACTGCCATCGTGGTGCATGCGGCATACCGCATAGGCTCGCGGGCGCTGCGCAACGGGGTGTTGTGGGCCATTGCGGCGGCGGCTTTCGTGGCCATATTCGCCCTCAATGTGCCGTTTCCTGCCATCGTTCTGGCAGCGGCGCTGGTGGGCTACGCAGGCGGCAGGCTGGCGCCGGGCAAGTTTCAGTTGGGTGGCGGGCACGGCGCGGCGGGCAAAAGCTACGGCCCGGCGCTGATCGACGACGACACCCCCACGCCCGAACATGCGCGGTTCCGCTGGACCAGGCTGGCCCGGGTGGCCATTGTGGGCATCCTGCTTTGGGCGTTGCCCATGGCCGCGCTGACGCTGGTCTTCGGCTGGAGCCACACCCTCACGCAGATGGGGTGGTTCTTCACCAAGGCGGCCCTCATGACTTTCGGCGGAGCCTATGCCGTGCTGCCCTACGTTTACCAGGGCGCAGTCGTGCACTACGGTTGGCTCAGCCCGGTGCAGATGATCGATGGTCTGGCATTGGGCGAGACCACACCGGGGCCGCTGATCATGGTCGTGGCTTTCGTTGGCTTCGTCGGCGGTTATGTCAAGGCGATGTTTGGCCCGGACGCGCTGTTCCTGGCGGGTGCAGTCGCCGCATCGCTGGTTACCTGGTTCACCTTCCTGCCGTCTTTCCTGTTCATCCTGGCGGGTGGGCCGCTGGTGGAGTCCACCCATGGCGAGCTGAAGTTCACTGCGCCGCTCACGGCCATCACCGGTGCCGTGGTGGGGGTGATCCTGAATCTGGCGCTTTTCTTCGGCTACCACGTGCTGTGGCCCCAAGGCTTTGCCGGGGGCTTTGACTGGGGTTCTGCGCTGATTGCGCTGGGGGCAGCGATTGCCCTGTTTCGCTTCAAGAGCAACGTGATGTACGTGATTGCAGCCTGCGCCCTGGCCGGGTTGTTGCTGCGAACGTTGGGTGCATGAGCGGAAGTGCAATTCTTGCGTTGACCCGCTCGCACTGGCGGGCGGTTTTTTTTGCACTGTTGGCCGTGGTGCTGGTGTGGGGTGGCGGTGAATGGGCTGGCCAGCGTGAGCGCAATGCGCAGTGGGACAGCCTGCGCCGCTCTGCCGAGGTGCAGATGCTGGCCCTGCGCGGCGTGGCCACACGCTACAGCTACCTGCCCTACACGGTGGCTCAACAGCCGTTCATGGCGGCATTGCTGCAGCAGCCCACGTTCCCCGCGTTGCGCGACGAGGCCAACGCCTACCTGGAGCGCATCAACCGCCAGGCGGGTTCCGACGCCCTGTACGTCATGGCCCCCGATGGCACCACGCTGGCTTCCAGCAATTGGGCCTTGCCGCACAGCTTCGTCAACCAGAATTACCGCAACCGGCCTTACTTCAAAGAGGCATTGGCCGGGCGCCCCGGGCGCTTCTACGGGGTGGGCAAGACCACGGGCGAGCCCGGCCTCTTCGTTTCGGCGCCGGTGCTCGACGGCGAGCGGGTGATTGGCGTTGTGGCTGTGAAGGTGAGTTTGCAGCCCGTGGTGGCCACCTGGGACCAACTGCGCGACCCCGTGGTGTTGCTGGACGAACGCGGCATTGCCTTCCTGGGGTCGGTGCCAGAGTGGCTCTACAAGACCAGCCGCACCCTGACGGCAGACGAGGTGCACGCCGTGCGTGACGTGGAGCAATACGGCAGCGCGTGGCAACCCCAGCCCCTGCCTTGGCAGACCGCGCGCCCGGGCGAAGAGCCGAGGCTCGAGATCCAGACACAAGACACCGCACGGAGCTATTTGGGCCTGTACGAAAGCCTGCCCGATCTGGGCTGGACGCTGGTGCTGATGGCTGACCGGCAAGCGGTCTCCCTGGCGCGGCAGCAGGCCTGGGCCTTGCTTTCGCTGGCGGCTGGGGTGCTCATCCTTGGGGCGCTGTACTGGGATTTGCGCGAACGCCGCCTGCGCGAAACCCAGCAGGCACAGGCCGAACTGGAGCGCCGCGTGCAAGAGCGCACCAGCGAGCTGCAGCAGGCGCACGCCTTCCGCCAGTCCATGGAAGACTCCTTGCTGGTGGGCATGCGCGCGCGCGACCTGGAGGGGCGCATCGTCTACGTCAACGCCGCGTTCTGCGACATGGTGGGCTACCGGGCCGACGAACTCATCGGCCGCCTGCCACCGTACCCCTATTGGCACCCGGACGACATCGAAAAACACTGGAGCAACAGCGACATGACCCTGGCGGGCAAGGCAGCAGCCACGGGGTTCGAGTCGCGCGTACGCCACCGCGACGGCCACGACGTACTCACCATGGTCTATACCGCCAGGCTGATCGACGGGCAGGGCCGACACATTGGCTGGATGAGTTCGGTGGTGGACATCACCGAACAGAAGCATGCGCAGGAACAGCAACGCCAGCGCGAGGCACAACTGCAGCGCGTGCAGCGCGTGGTGACGGTGGGCGAGATGGCCTCTACCCTGGCCCACGAATTGAAGCAGCCGCTCGGCGCACTGGTGAACTACGCGTCCGCCGCACGGCGCTTCGCGGAGCAAGGGCGCCTGGACCTGCTGGACGACAGCCTGGCCGCCTTGGGCAAGCAGGCCCAGCGTGCATCGGAATTCGTCAGCCGCATACAGCGCTGGGTGCGCCAGCACCCCGAGCAGTGGGAGGTGTGCAACCTTGCCGACGTGGTTGAACAATCGCTGGACCTGTTGTTGCGTGCCGAGGCGCTGCGCCTGGGCACGGCGCTGCGGGTCGATGCCAGCGGTCCGCCCCCCGTGGTCAAGGGCGACCGCGTGTTGCTGGAGCAGGTTGTCATCAACCTGGGTATCAACGCGCTGCAGGCCATGCAGTCCGCCAGCAGCGGCAAGCCGGAACTGCAATTCCGTATCAGCACAGAAGACACGGTCGTTCGGCTCGAAGTGCTTGACCGTGGGCCGGGCCTGCCAGAAGGCAAGGTGGAGGAACTGTTCGAGCCCTTCTTCACTACCCGCCAGGACGGTTTGGGCCTGGGGCTGAACATCTGCCGCACCATCGTAGAAAGCCTGGGCGGGACGTTGACGGCAGCCAACCGGCCCGACGGCGGTGCGGTCTTCACCCTGTGCCTGCCACCTTGCAAGGAGTCTGCACAACATGTCTGACCTGGACCAGTGGCTATCGCAGGCCACGCTGTACGTGGTGGACGACGACGAGCCCGTGCGGCACAGCTACCAGGCGCTGTTCCTGTCGCGGGGCTATGCCGTGCGTTCCTTTGGCGACGGCCTCGCCTTTCTGGGCGCGGCAGAGCACGACCGCCCCGGCTGCGTGCTGCTGGACCGGCGCATGCCCGGCATGAGCGGGCTGCAGGTGTTCGACGAGTTGCTGGCGCGCCGCAGCCTCATCCAGACGGTGTTCCTGTCGAGTTACGGTGAACTGCCGCTGGCGGTGGACGCCGTCAAGCGCGGCGCCTGTGACTGGCTGGAAAAAGGCTGCAGCGACGAGCAGATCCTGACCACGGTGGCCGAGGCGCTGCGCCGTTCCATAGACGCGGCGGCAGAGCGGCAATCCCACGCGGCGGTGCTGGCGCGCTGGCAGCGGCTCACCCCCCGCGAGAAGGAGGTGGCCCTGCTGCTGGCCCAGGGGCTGACCAGCAAGGAAGCCGTTCGCGTGATGGAAGAGCGCAGCGCCGATGGGCGCACCATCGAGCCGCGCACCATCGACACCCACCGCGCCAAGATCTTCATCAAGCTGGACGTGCGCTCCACCCACGAACTGGGCATGCTGGTGGGCCGCCACGGGCTGGAGTGAGCTGAAGCGGCGCCGCGCCGCGATGAGCCGTGCAGGGATAATCCCCGGCACGCGCGCAAGGCGCATGAACAGTATTCGTCAGGAGTGGACATGTCTTCTTTCCCCGTGGATGTGGTGGTGATGGCCGCTGGCAAGGGCACACGCATGAAAAGCAAGTTGCCCAAGGTGCTGCACCGCCTGGGCGGCCGGGCGCTGGCCGCGCACGTGATCGACTGCGCGGCGCGCGTGGGGGCGCGGCAGGCGGTGGTCATCACCGGCCATGGCGCCGAGGTGGTGGAGGCCGCGCTGCAACCGCTGGCCACAGAAGCGCTGCGTCTGCAGTTCGTGCGCCAGGAGCCCCAGTTGGGCACCGGCCACGCCGTGCAGCAGGCCGTGCCCGTGCTGGCGGACGACGGCGTGACCCTGGTGCTTTCCGGCGACGTGCCGCTGACCCGGCCCGAGACGCTGCAGGCCCTGATCGCGCTGTGCGAAGGCAACCACCTCGCGCTGCTCACCCTGGACATGCCCGACCCCACCGGCTATGGCCGCATCGTGCGCGACGCTGGTGGCGGCGTGCGCGCCATCGTGGAGCACAAGGATGCCAGCGACGAACAGCGCCGCATCACCGAGATCTACAGCGGCATCATGGCCGTGCCCACGCGCCTGCTGCGCGGCTGGCTGGCCCGGTTGGACAACCGCAATGCCCAGGCCGAGTACTACCTGACCGACGTGGTGAAGTTTGCCGTGGCCGACGGCGTGCCCGTGCTGGCCCACCGCATTTCCGACGCCTTGCAGGTGGCGGGCGTCAACAGCCCCCTACAACTGGCCGAACTCGAGCGTGCGCTGCAGCGCCGCGTGGCCGACGAGTTGATGACCCAGGGCGTGCGCCTGGCCGACCCGGCCCGCTTCGACGTGCGCGGTACGCTCACGTGCGCGCAGGACGTGGAGATCGACGTCAACTGCATCTTCGAGGGCCGTGTGGAGCTGGGCGAAGGCGTGCGCATTGGTGCCAACTGCGTGATCGCGAATGCCCGCATCGAGGCAGGCGCCGTCATCCACCCCTTCACCCACATCGACGGCGAGAAGGCTGGCGTCCGCGTGGGGCCCGGCGCGCTCGTGGGGCCGTTTGCCCGTTTACGCCCGGGCGCGCAACTGGGCGCCGAGGTGCACATCGGCAATTTCGTCGAGGTGAAGAATTCCACCCTGGCCGACGGCGCCAAGGCCAACCACCTGGCATACCTGGGCGACGCCACGGTGGGCGCGCGCGTCAACTACGGCGCGGGCAGCATCACCGCCAACTACGACGGTGCCAACAAGCACCGCACGGTGATTGAAGACGACGTGCACGTGGGCAGCAATTGCGTGCTGGTGGCTCCGGTCACCATTGGCGCTGGCGGCACAGTGGGTGGCGGCTCCACCATCACCAAGAGCACGCCGCCGGGCGCGCTCAGCGTGGCGCGGGGCAAGCAGGTCAGCATTCCCAATTGGGAGCGGCCCGCCAAGGCGCCGAAGGTCTAACTGCGCCCCGCCAAAAGAGCTTTGAAAGGGGCCTTACCAGCCCCAGACCAGTGAGCTGGCCACCCAGGCGTTGCCGCCCTTGGGGTTTTGCACCTGCACCCATTCACCTTGGCGGCGGGTGGTGCGCAGCACATCCCCATAGCCCACGCTGCCCACCAGTGCGTGCTGGGTGCCGGGGCCCGAACGCAGGTTGGCGGCCTTTACCTTCACCACGTGGTAGCGGGCATCAGACGTGACCCCGCGGGCAATCCAACCCTGATCACCTTCAAAGTCCTGCACGCGCAGCCAGGTGCCCTTGCGCTCCAGCACCTGCAGAGGGTAGCCACGGCTCAGCTTCCACAGCACCTCGGTGTCGGTGCCTGGGCCTGCGCGCAGGTTCACCGTCGGGCTGCGAACGCTGACGAGTTCCTGTGCCCAGCTCGGGGCCAGGGCGGTCAGGCACAAAGCGGTGGCTGCGATCAGGGTTCGGGCTGGGGCCAGCAGATGCATGCGAATTCCTCCTTCTTGACGCACTGTTGCAGATGGTGTCATTCAGGCGGACCGCCTGTGAGCGTCAAGGTTCCCAAAATTATGCGCCCATTGCTCACATTTCTGAGCGAAACAGCAGAGAGATCAACCTGCGCTGGTGCGGACTGTCGTTTCTGGCAAAGGTTGTTGGGGAGCGAACTTGGCCCGCTTGGTGCTGAAGAACGCGCGCACGTTGCGCACGTTGGCGTGTTGTGTCAGCAGACGTTGCGCCAGTGCCTGGTAACCCGGCATGTCCCGCACAGCTACCACCAGCACAAAGTCCGGCCCGGGGCTCACGCGATAGCACTGCTGCACAGCCGGGTCGGCCACGGCCAGCGCCTCAAACGCATCCAGGTGTTCCTGCCCCTGGCGGTCCAGGCTCACTTCCAGCAGGGCCGTCAGGCCGTGGCCCAAAACGCTGGCCAGCCGGTCGGGCTGCAGCAGTGCCACTTGCTTTTCAATGATGCCTGCCTCTTCCAGCCTGCGTATGCGGCGCAGGCTGGTGGCGGGGGACACACCCGCCAGCGCCGCCAGTTCGTGGTTGGGGCGGCTGGCGTCGCGTTGCAGTTCCTCCAGCAGCCGGAGGTCTATATGGTCTGTGGTGAAATCATTCATATGTGAAGGCATTTTGGATGATTATTGCTTCGAATGTCCATTGAGAAATATTCGTTCGTTATCGTTATAAAAATGGCCACATATTTCTTTCTGGCGGTAATAGCATCGTCCCATATTCACTTCTGACAAGGGTTGGAACATGTGCGGAATCGTTGGCGCGGTGTCTACGCGCAATATCGTCCCGGTGCTGGTACAGGGCCTGCAGCGGCTGGAATACCGGGGTTACGACTCCTGCGGTGTAGCCGTGCACACGGGTGCACCGGCCGACGGCGCTGCGGCAACCCCTGGGGCAGGCCTGAACCGGGCCCGCAGCACGGCCCGGGTTGCCGAGCTGCAAGCCCAGGTCAGCCACGACGGGCTGGCCGCAGGCACCGGCATTGCCCACACCCGTTGGGCCACCCATGGCGCACCAGCGGTGCACAACGCGCACCCGCACTTCAGCCACGGCCCAGGCGCGGTGGCGGGCGACCGGCCCGCGCGCGTGGCCCTGGTGCACAACGGCATCATCGAAAACCACGCCGAACTGCGGGC
>CAMLOF010000124.1 GCA_946481585.1 uncultured Macromonas sp.
TGCAGGCCCGTGGTGGGCTCGTCCAGGATGTAGAGCGTGCGGCCGGTGTCGCGCTTGCTCAGTTCCTGCGCCAGTTTGACGCGTTGCGCCTCACCGCCTGACAGCGTGGTGGCGCTCTGCCCCAGTCGGATGTAGCTCAGCCCCACGTCCAGCAAGGTCTGCAGCTTGCGTTGCAGGGTGGGCACGGCGTTGAAGAAGGTGTGCGCCTGCTCGACCGTCAGTTCCAGTATCTGCGCAATGTTCTTGCCCTTGTACTGCACCTCCAGCGTTTCCCGGTTGTAGCGCTGGCCCTGGCACACGTCGCAGGGTACATACACGTCCGGCAGAAAGTGCATCTCCACCTTCACCACGCCGTCGCCTTGGCAGGCCTCGCAGCGCCCGCCTGCCACGTTGAAGCTGAACCGCCCAGGGCCGTAACCGCGTTCGCGCGCCGTCGGCACCTCTGCCATCAGTTCGCGTATGCCGGTGAAAAGGCCGGTGTAGGTGGCCGGGTTGCTGCGTGGCGTGCGCCCGATCGGGCTCTGGTCCACGTTGATCACCTTGTCAAAGTGCTCCAGCCCTTCAATGGCTTCGTGTGCCTCCGGCTCGTCGTGCGAGCGGTACAGGTGGCGCGAAACGGCGCGGTAGAGCGTGTCGTTCACCAGTGTCGATTTGCCTGAGCCGCTGACTCCCGTCACGCAGGTGAACAGGCCCACGGGGAAGTCCACGGTCACGTGCTTCAGGCTGTGGCCGCTGGCGCCCACCACGCTCAGTGTCTGCAAGCCGCTCAGGCTGGGTGCGGCTACAGCGGCTTTCTTCGCTGGCCAGGCGCTGGCCTTGTGGCCTTTTTTGACAGGTGGCGGTGCAACCGGTTCGGTCGCTTTCTCGGGCAACCACGGCGTGCGCAGTCTTGGTACTTCAATAGAGCGCTTTCCGCTCAGGTACTGGCCGGTCAACGAATCCGCATGGGCCATCACCTCGGCGCAGGTGCCCTGTGCCATCACCCGCCCGCCGTGCACGCCCGCGCCCGGGCCCATGTCGATCACATGGTCCGCTGCGCGGATCATGTCTTCGTCGTGCTCCACCACCAGCACGCTGTTGCCCAGGTCGCGCAGGTGTTTCAGCGTGTCAATCAGCCGGTCGTTGTCGCGTTGGTGCAGGCCGATGCTGGGCTCGTCCAGCACGTACATCACGCCAGTCAGGCCAGAGCCGATCTGCGAGGCCAGGCGGATGCGCTGCGCTTCGCCGCCGCTGAGCGTTTCGGCGCTGCGGTCCAGGCTCAGGTAGTTCAGGCCCACGTCGTTGAGGAACTTCAGCCGCGCCGCAATTTCCCGCACCACCTTGTCGGCGATCTCTGCCTTGGCGCCACTCAGCTTGAGCTGGGTGAAATAGGCCTGTGCCTCGGCCAGCGTCGCGTGGCTGATGTCGTAGATGGCACGCCGCTGCTCGCCGCTGCCCACGAACACATGCCGAGCTTCCTTGCGCAGGCGTGTACCCGCGCAGGCCGGGCAGGGCTGGGTGGCGCGGTAGCGGGCCAGTTCCTCGCGCACCGTGGCACTGTCGGTCTCGCGGTAGCGGCGTTCAAAGTTGCGCACGATCCCCTCAAAGGGGTGGCGCTTGCTGATCTTCTTGCCCGCCGTGGCGCCGGAGTCCATCACGTAGCTGAACGCAATTTCATCTTCACCAGAACCGTAGAGCAGTGCGTGCTGCACATGGGCGGGCAAGCCTTCCCAGGGGGATTCGGGGTCAAAGCGGTAATGCGCCGCCAGGCTTTCCACCATGGCGTAGTAGTAGCCGTTGCGGCGGTCCCAGCCCTTGATGGCACCGCCCGCCAGACTCAGCGACGGGAAGGCCACCACGCGTGTGGGGTCGAACACCTCGGTCTGCCCCAGGCCATCGCAGGCCGGGCAGGCGCCCACGGGGGAGTTGAAGGAAAACAGGCGCGGCTCCAGCTCGCTGATGGCGTAGCTGCACAGCGGGCAGGCAAAACGTGCGCTGAACAGATGTTCCTCGCCGCTGTCCATCTCCAGCGCAAGCGCCTTGCCATCGGCCAGCCGCAGCGCGGCCTCGAAGCTTTCGGCCAGGCGCTGTTGCGCATCGGCGCGCACCTTCAGCCGGTCCACCACCACGTCAATGTCGTGCTTCTCGTTCTTGTTGAGCGCGGGCAGCCGCTCAGCGTCTATCACTTCGCCGTTCAGGCGAAAGCGCACGTAGCCCTGCGCCTGCAGCTCGGCCAGCGTCTCGGCAAACTCGCCCTTGCGCTCGCGTGCAATCGGGGCCAGCACCATCAGCCGGGTGTCTTCCGGCAGGGCCAGCACGTGGTCCACCATCTGGCTCACCGTCTGTGCCTGCAGCGGCAGGTCGTGTTCAGGGCAGTGGGGCGTGCCCGCTCGGGCGTACAGAAGGCGCAGGTAGTCGTGGATCTCGGTGACCGTACCCACCGTGGAGCGCGGGTTGTGGCTGGTGGCCTTCTGCTCGATGGAGATCGCCGGGCTCAGGCCTTCGATCAGGTCCACATCAGGCTTGTCCATCAATTGCAGGAACTGCCGGGCGTAGGCCGACAGGCTCTCCACGTAGCGGCGCTGGCCCTCGGCGTACAGCGTGTCGAACGCCAGGCTGGATTTGCCCGAACCCGACAGGCCAGTGATCACCACCAGCGCGTGCTTCGGGATGTCCAGATCGACGTTCTTGAGGTTGTGCGTGCGTGCGCCGCGTACGCTCAGCATCGGGCGGCGCCAGGCCTCGCCCAGGTAGGCGCCAGCGGGGTCTTGTTTCGGTTCTTTCACGGGGTCGGGTGCATCAAAGGCAACCTGTCATGATAGCCCGGCCCAACGCAGCGAGTCCAATTCGTGTGTGCGGTTGAGATGTGTTGCACAGGTTTGCTACACTTGTTCGCATGTTCATCCAAAGCGGCACTTCCACAGTTCGCCTGGCCTCGCAATGCGGCCGGGAGGCTTGGCCCTGGCGTAAGCCAAAGACTGCGCGCTGACCTATTGCGGGTTCTCCCGCTGCGCGGCCCAAACTTTGCCGCGCTTCGCGCTCCCCGCTCATTGGGGGGCAAGCATTGGATGAAACGCCCCGCGCCTTGCGGGGAGCGAGCTTCAGGAGGCTCCACTTGATCACCGAAACCGAATTTCTCGACCTGGCGGGCCAGGGCTACAACCGCATCCCTCTCGTGGCGGAAGCCTTTGCCGATCTCGAAACCCCGCTGTCCCTCTACCTCAAGCTGGCCCATGTGCAGGACGGCGGGCGCAACAGCTTCCTGCTGGAATCTGTGGTGGGCGGGGAGCGCTTCGGGCGCTACAGCTTCATCGGGCTGCCTGCACGCGTGTCGCTGCGGGCGTCCGGCTTTGGCGCCCAGGCGCGTACCGACGTGGTGCGTGACGACCAGATCGTCGAGACCGTCCCAGGCAACCCGCTCGAGTTCATCGAGGCCTACCAGCGCCGCTTCAAGGTCGCCTTGCGCCCCGGTATGCCGCGCTTCTGTGGCGGCCTGGCGGGGTACTTTGGCTATGACACGGTGCGCCACATCGAAAAGAAGCTGGAAAACAGCTGCCCGCCGGACACCATCGGCATGCCCGACATCCAGTTGCTTCACTGCGAGGAGCTGGCCGTCATCGACAACCTCAGCGGCAAGCTGCACCTGATGGTGTATGCCGATCCGTCCGAACCCGACGCCTACGAGCGTGCACAGGCACGTCTGGCCGAACTGAAGGCGCGCCTGCTCGTGCCGGTGCAGGTGCCCGAGGTCCACGCCATGCCGCACCAGCCTGAGCAGCGTGACTACGCGAAGGGCGATTTCCTGCAAGCCGTGGAGCGCGCCAAAGGCCTGATCCAAGCGGGTGATTTCATGCAGATCGTCATGGGCCAGCGCATCAGCAAGCCCTATGCACAAAGCCCGGTGAGCCTGTACCGCGCCCTGCGCACGCTCAATCCCAGCCCCTACATGTACTACTACCACCTGGACGACGCCCACGTGGTCGGCTCCTCTCCCGAAATCCTGGTGCGGCAGGAGCACACCGCCGAAGGCACCAAGGTGACCATCCGTCCGCTGGCAGGCACCCGCCCGCGCGGCGCCACGCCCGAGAAAGACCTTGCAGCCGAGAAAGACCTGCTGGCCGACCCGAAAGAGCGTGCCGAGCACGTGATGCTGATCGACCTGGCCCGCAACGACATCGGGCGCATTGCCGAAACCGGCAGCGTCAAGGTGACCGAGGCGTTTGCCGTTGAGCGTTACAGCCACGTCATGCACATCGTCAGCAACGTCGAAGGCATCCTCAAGCCCGGTCTCACCAGCATGGACGTGCTGCGCGCCGCCTTCCCGGCGGGCACGCTCAGTGGCGCGCCCAAGGTCCACGCCATGGAGCTGATCGATCAGTTGGAGCCCGTCAAGCGCGGCGTCTATGGCGGCGCCTGTGGCTACCTCAGCTACGCGGGCGACATGGACGTGGCCATCGCCATCCGCACTGGCGTCGTCAAGGACGGCCTGCTGCACGTGCAGGCCGCTGCTGGCGTGGTGGCCGACTCCGTGCCCGAACTGGAGTGGAGGGAAACCGAACACAAGGCGCGCGCCGTGCTGCGCGCCAGCGAACTGGTCGAGGAGGGCCTGGAATGAAACGCCTGAAGCTCTTGATGGTGGACAACTACGACTCGTTCACCTACAACATCGTGCAGTACTTTGGTGAACTGGGCGCCCAGGTCGAAGTGTTCCGCAACGACGAAATCACCCTGGAAGGCATTGCCCAGCACGCGCCCGACCGGCTGGTCATCTCCCCGGGCCCTTGCTCGCCAGCCGAAGCGGGCATCTCCGTGGCCGCCATCAAACACTTCGCGGGCAAGCTGCCCATTCTGGGAGTGTGCCTGGGGCACCAGAGCATCGGCGCCGCCTTTGGCGGGAACATCGTGCGCGCCCAGGAACTGATGCACGGCAAAACCAGCGTCATCACCACCACGCAAGAAGGCGTCTTTGCCGATCTGCCGCGCCAGTTCACGGTCAACCGCTACCACTCGCTGGCCATCGAGCGTGCCACCTGCCCGGCTGAACTCAAAATCACCGCCTGGACGGACGACGGCGAGATCATGGGCGTGCGCCACCGCGAACTGCCCATACAAGGCGTGCAGTTCCACCCCGAGTCCATCCTCACCGAGCACGGCCACGCCATGCTGCGCAACTTCCTGGAGCAGGCATGAGTGCATCCCAGCCTATTGTTGACCTGCGCAGCGACACGGTGACCCGCCCCACGGCGGCCATGCGCGAAGCCATGATGGCGGCGCCCTTGGGCGACGATGTCTTTGGCGACGACCCCACGGTCAACCTGCTGCAGGAACGCATTGCAGCTCTTACCGGCAAGGAAGCGGCGCTCTTCATGCCCTCGGGCACGCAAAGCAACCTCTGCGGCATCCTGGCGCACTGCGGCCGGGGCGACGAATACATCGTTGGCCAGCTTGCCCACACCTACCGTTACGAAGGCGGTGGTGCAGCGGTGTTCGGCAGCGTGCAGCCGCAGCCCTTGCTGCAGGACGCTTCGGGCCGTATGAACCTGGCCGATATCGAAGCCGCCATCAAGCCCGATGACCCGCACTTCGCCCGCACCCGCCTGCTCTGCCTGGAAAACACCTGGAACGGCCACCCCATGCCGGACGACTACCTCCGGCAGGCGACCCAGTTGGCCAGGAGCAAGGGCTTGGCCACGCACCTGGACGGCGCCCGCGTGTTCAACGCCGCCGTGGCCACCGCTGCGCCGGGGCAAACGCCCTTGCAGCGCGTGCGCGAGATTGCCGACCATTTCGACAGCCTCTCTGTCTGTTTCAGCAAGGGGCTGGGGGCGCCCGTCGGCTCAGCCCTGTGTGGCTCACGCGAGCTGATTGACCGGGCGCGCCGCCTTCGCAAGATGGCCGGTGGCGGGCTGCGTCAGGCGGGCTTGCTCGCGGCCGCGGCGCTGCACGCGCTGGATCACCACGTGGACCGGCTGGCGCAGGACCATGCCAACGCGCAACGTCTGGCGGCCGGGCTGGCAGGCATTCCTGGCCTGAGCGTGCGCTCCGCCCAGACCAACATCGTGTTCCTGGATGTGGCCGATGGGCGCGGCCCCGCATTGCTGGATCACCTCAAGGCCCATGGCGTGCTCGCCACCGGGCTCATTGGTCTGCGCTTCGTCACCCACCTCGATGTGGACGAGGCAGGCATTGACCGTGCGCTGGACTGCATACGCCGCTTCTTTGCATCCCCGGATGCCGCCGGTTCGGCCACGCAACAGGTGCCAGGCACAGCCGTTTACTGACTCGCCCCGCAGGAGACACCATGCCCGACACGCCACAACTCCTGATGTTCATCGCCGCCGGTTGGCTGCTCAACCTCACTCCCGGGCCCGACGTGCTCTACATCGTTACCCATGCGCTCAAGCACGGTGTGCGTGCGGGCGTTGTGGCTGCAATGGGCATCGTCAGCGGCTGCTTTGTTCATGTGGTGGCTGCGGCTCTTGGCGTGAGTGCACTGTTGGCCACGTCCGCAACAGCGTTCACCGTGCTCAAGTGGCTGGGAGCTGCCTACCTCGTGTGGATGGGTGTCAAGCTGCTGCTCGTAAAAGGCGGCGGGGCGTCCGTCATTCCTGCGGCCCATCAACCGGCGGGGGAGCCGGTCGATCTGCGCCGTGTCTTCGGGCGCGGCTTTCTCACCAACGTGCTCAATCCCAAGGTGGCCCTGTTTTTCCTGGCCTTTGTTCCCCAGTTCATCGCCCCCGATACCTCTGACAAGGTGCTGGCCTTCCTGCTGCTCGGGCTGCTGTTCAACCTCAACTCGCTGCCCATCAACATAGGTTACGCCTGGCTTGCCGGCTGGGCGGCACAGCGCGTCGGCACGGTGCAGCGTGCCATGCATTGGATGGACCGCGCCGCAGGTTTCATGTTCGTTGGCTTTGGCCTCAAGCTGGCCATGACCGACAATCCCGCCCAGTGACCAGACCCCCGTCTTCGGAGATCACAAATGCCTCACACCCACAAGATCACTCCCCAGGAAGCCCTGCAGCGCACCATCGAGCACCGCGAAATCTTCCACGACGAGATGCTGCACCTCATGCGCCTGATCATGGGTGGCGAGATGTCCCCCGTGATGATGGCGGCGCTCATCACCGGCTTGCGTGTGAAGAAGGAAACCATCGGCGAGATCACGGCCGCCGCCCAAGTGATGCGCGAGTTCTCCACCAAGGTGGAAGTGTCTGACCGCACGCACATGGTGGACATCGTGGGCACGGGCGGCGACGGCTCGCACACCTTCAACATCTCCACCTGCTCCATGTTCGTGGCCGCGGCGGCAGGTGCCAAGGTCAGCAAACACGGTGGGCGCAGCGTGTCCAGCAAGTCCGGTAGCGCCGATGTGCTCGAGAACCTTGGCGTCAACATCAACCTCAAGCCCGAAGCCATCGCCGAATGCATTCGCCGTGTCGGCATCGGCTTCATGTTTGCGCCCAACCACCACCCTGCCATGAAGAACGTGGCACCGGTGCGCAAGGAGTTGGGCATCAAGACCATCTTCAACATCCTCGGCCCCCTCACCAACCCGGCAGGCGCGCCCAACATCCTCATGGGGGTGTTCCACGCCGACCTGGTCGGCATCCAGGTGCGTGCACTGCAGCGCCTGGGCGCGGAGCATGCGTTGGTCGTCTACGGCAAGGACGGCATGGATGAAGTCAGCCTCGGGGCGGGCACCCTGGTGGGGGAACTGAAAAACGGCCAGGTCGAAGAGTACGAGATCCACCCAGAAGATTTCGGTTTCACCATGGCCAGCAACCGCAGCCTCAAGGTCGAAACACCCGAGCAATCCCGCACCATGTTGATGGGCGTGCTCGACGACGAGCCGGGCGCCGCCCGTGACATCGTGTTGCTCAACGCCGGTGTGGCGCTCTACGCCGCCAACGTGGCCGAAAGCATGGAAGCGGGCATCGCCCTGGCGCGCCAGGCACTGTCCAGCGGTGCGGCCAAGGCCAAGCTCGACCAACTCGTCAGCGTGGCCCACGAACTGTCGGCCTGAACGCGCAATGTGGCAAGACCCTGGCACCTGGATCGCGCTCGGCGTGTCCGTCGTGTTCGTCGTGGCTGGGCTGGTCATGCACCGCGTCTTCGTGCGCATACTCAAGAACGGCGTGCCACCCGCGCCGCAGGAAAAACACCAAGATGAGTGACATCCTCAACAAGATCGTGGCCACCAAGCGTGAGGAAATCGCGCAGGCCCTCAAGGGCCGTTCGCTTGCCGACGTGCGCTACGACGCCGAAACCCGCGTTCTCACCCGAGATTTCGCAGGCGCCTTGCGCCGCCGCATCGATGCCGGGCAGCCCGCCGTCATCGCCGAGGTGAAGAAGGCCAGCCCGTCCAAAGGCGTGCTGCGCGAAAACTTCATTCCGGCCGACATTGCGCAGAGCTACGCCGAGCATGGCGCGGCCTGCCTTTCTGTGCTGACCGACCGCCAGTACTTCCAGGGCAGCCCCGACTACCTCAAACAGGCCCGCGCTTCGTGCGACCTGCC
>CAMLOF010000125.1 GCA_946481585.1 uncultured Macromonas sp.
GCCGCGCGCGACGTGATGCGCTACTTCGACCAGGCGGCCCCGCTGCACCACCAGGACGAGGAACTGCACGTGTTCCCCCTGACGCTGGCCAGCGGTGACGCCCGCGTGAAGGAAACCACCGAAAAGCTGATGCGCGACCACCGCGAGATGGAGACCTTGTGGCCCAAACTGCGCGCGCTGCTGCTGGCTGTGGCCGACACCACCCAACCCTGGCAGCCCTGGGGGCAAGACGCCGACGCGTTGCTCGACAGCTTTGCACGCCTGTACCAGCAGCACCTGCGCGATGAGGATGGAATCGTCTACCCCGATGCCAGTTCGCGCATGGCCGCCGATGCCCTGCTGGCCATGAGCGGGGACATGATGGAGCGTCGAGGCGTCAAACCGTTGAAGCGGGACTGACGGAAGGCATTCCACCGCCCTTGCGTGCGGCTTTGTCTTCGTACATTGCCGCATCGGCAGCGGCAACGGTCTGGTTCAAAGAGTCGTGAGACAACCGCAACGCCGACCCGACCGAGGCTGAGACACGAGCCTCGGCCAGCGCGCCCCGCAGGCGGTCCTTGAGCTTGACACTCTCGCGCGAGGACGCCCCTGGCACCAGAATGGCGAACTCATCTCCGCCAATGCGTGCCACCACGTCCAGGTCGCGGAACTGCTGCTGAATGACGCGCGCCGCGCGGCGCAGCAACTCATCGCCAGCTTCGTGCCCTTGCGTGTCGTTCACCATCTTGAGGTCGTCAAGATCGATGACCATCACCAGCGCGTTCTGCACCATGCGCCGAGTAGCAGCCTCTTGGTCGTGTACCGCCAACTCCCAGCCGCGACGGTTACACAAGCCGGTGAGTGGGTCGGTCTCGGCCTCGTAGCGGTGCCTTTCGGCCCGGCGGCTCGCCTCTTCGGCTCGGGCGTGAACCATCAACAATGTGCTCAGGGATCGCGCCAGGGTGCTTACCAGCAAACGCTGCTGTTCACTGAGCGGTGGCTGGGGCAGCGGGTCGAGCGCGCAAAGGGTACCAGCCAGTTCACCACGCTCCTTGTAAAGCGGCAGGCCAATGTAGGCGCCTATGGGCAGCGGCACCTCACCATTGATGGGTGCCTGGCGGTATAGATCCACTTCCTGCGCGGCTTCGGCAAACATGGGCGCTTCGCCTCGGGCCATGCGTGAACAGTAGGTGCCGCTCCAGCTGAATATCTTGCCTGGGCGAGCACCGTAGCCCTCGTCCAGGCTTTTGACCACCGTCCAGTCATCGTCGTCCAGACGCGTGACCATCCAGAGCCGAAAAGGAACGAAGCTGCGCAGACAAGCCAGAACAGCTTCCAGGGCCTCATCGGCACTGCCAAAAGGTTGCAGCTGCGACAGGTTCACAAGTTGGGCCAGGGCCTGGTGGGACATCGCTTGAATTGGGTTGACCGTGCCGGTGGTTGAGAAATCCGATCGAAACCTATTGTCAGCGATTTCACCCCATCCATCACCCTTGACGGCAGGCGTACGGTCATACAAGGGAAAACCCGCCCCATGAACAGCTACCCTGCCCGGAGAAGCGGCTGTTTCAAACACTATCATCGTGACGCTTGCCCCAGGACACATGAACCGACTTGCCGACGAAGCCACCACCGGAGAAAACCGGACTCACCCAAGGCGGATGAATGCCTTGCTGGGTGCATTGCTGAGTGCGGCCCTTCTTTCAATGTTGCCCGCCAGCTACTGGCTCAACCGCATGGAACGGGCTGACCACGAGTTGAGCCATCAGGTTGAACACGCCGGGGAAGAGGTGGCGGCACACATACGCACCAAGCTCAACACCGTGGAACTGGTGTTGCGGGGGGTGCGGGGGTTTGTGGAGGGGTCCGACGTCATCACTGCACACGAATTCCGCGCCTTTGTTTCGTCTTTGCAGGTGGAGGAAACCGCCAGCGGCTTGCTGGGCGTGGCGTACGTGCCCTATGTGCGTGGCGAGCAAATGCGGGACTTTGAGCTGAATGCGCGCGCAGGCCTGGGCATGCCAGGTTTCAGGGTACGCCCCCCGGGGGATCGGCTCGAATACGCCCCTATTCTGTTCATTGAGCCCCCCACCCGCAACAACGTTGCCGCGTTGGGGCTGGACATACTCTCCGTGGCGCCGGCAAGGGAAGCTGCGCTGCGCGCACGCGACAGCGGCGACGTGAGCCTGTCGCAGCGGCTGGTGCTGGCCCAGGACGGCATGCAGCCCGAGGTAGGCTTTGTGATGTACCTGCCGATCTACAACCCGGACGCAAACCCAGAGACGGCACGGGAAAGACGACGAAGCCTGCGCGGCTGGGGAGATGCGCCCTTTCGGTTGAAAGACATACTGCAACGCCAGGACGGCTTGATGCACGGCGGACTGCGCCTGCAGCTGTTTGAGGGCGACCAGCCGTCGGCCCGGAGCTTCTTGCTTGGCCTGCTGGACAACAAGGCAGTCGACTACCAGGGCGACACAACAACGGCCTATTCCTCTAGCGGAACGATAGAGTTCGGCGGGCAGCGCTGGACATACACGGTGGACCCGACGCCAGCCTACATACAGGCGAATGCCGACAGATCGCACCACTGGTTTGCAGCACTTGGGCTGCTGCTCAGCCTGGCGGCAGGCACCATCGTCTGGCTGCTGATGAGTTCGCGCGACCGCGCGCAGGCCACGGCCTTGGACATGACGCGCGAGTTGCGGCAGCTTTCTTCCGACATGGAAGGAACGCTCAATGCCGTGCCAGATCTGCTTTTTGAGCTGGACCGCGAGGGCCGCTACCTGGCACTGCGCACCCGCACGGAAGACGGCCTTGTGCTTCCGCGAGAAGAACTGATAGGTAAACGCACGGACGACATCCTCCCGCCTGCCGCCGCGCAAGGCTGCTTGCGGGCCATTGCCGAGGCTGAGCGCCTGGGCGTCTCCACCGGGCAGCAGATCGAAATTCCCATCAACGGGGTGTCACGCTGGTTCGAACTTTCCATTGCGCGCAAGAACAATGGCGAGTCGGGCGAGCCGCGCTTCATCATGCTTTCGCGCGACATCACCGACCGCGTGAAGGCCGCACAACGTCTGCAGGAAAGCGAACGCGCCCTGACCGAAGCACAGCGCGTGGCGGCCATTGGCCACTTCTGGGTGGACGTGCAACACCGCCGCTGGCGCGGGTCGCCTTCGGTGTGCGAGTTGATGGGATTGCGCCCCGGTGGTGACCATGCGCTGGACCAGATAGCCGAACTGGTGGAGGCGCGCGCTCGTCAGCGCTTTGTGGCCGCGTGCGCGTCGCCCGCGCCAGACACGCCATTGACCATGGAGTTCGGCTTGACGCGGGCCAACGACGGCGCGAGCCGCTGGATGCTGATGTGCGGACAAAGCGCAGCAGACGGCGACGGCTCCGGCACGCGCTTCTTCACCTTGCAGGACGTGACCGCCCGCCGCCGTTCCGAGGAACAGCTCAAGCTGCTCGAAAAGGCGGTGGCCAGCCTCAACGACATGGTGCTGATCACCGAAGCCCACCCAGTGGACAGGCCAGGCCCGCGCATCGTGTTCGTGAACGACGCCTTTGAACGCAAGACCGGCTACAGCCGCGAAGAGGTGCTGGGCAAGTCCCCGCGTCTGCTGCAAGGCCCCGACACCCAACGTGCCGAACTGGACCGCATACGGCAGGCGTTGAACGCATGGCAGCCGGTACGAGCAGAACTTGTCAACTACACCAAGAGCGGCGAACCGTACTGGGTGGAACTGATGATCCAGCCCATTGCCGACGAACAAGGCTGGTACACGCACTGGGTATCTGTGGAACGCGACATTACCGAGCGGCGCAGCGCCGAAGAGCGGGTTCACCAACTTGCCTACTATGACAACCTGACGCGCCTGCCCAACCGCACCATGTTCATGCAGACTGCGGCAGACGCTCTGGCCAGCCGTTCGAGCAGCCACGTGCTGGGGGCGGCCATCCTCATCGATCTGGACAACTTCAAGGTCATCAACGACAACTGGGGCCACCGCAACGGCGACCTGCTGCTGGCCGAGAAGGCCCGGTGCATTCGCGAAGCCGTGCCCCCTGCCGACACGGTGGCCCGCCTGGGCGGCGACGAGTTCATCGTGCTGCTGCACGATCTGGGGCAGGACATGGCCAGCGCCGTTCAGGAGGTGGAGCGCTTCTGCACCCGGCTGCTGGGCACCGTGTCGCGGCCGGTGACCATCGAAGGCATCGAGCATTTCGCATCGGCCAGCCTGGGGGCCGTGGTGTTTGGCGACACCCCGCTTTCAGTGGAGGAATTGCTCAGCCGCGCCGATTCGGCCATGTACTCGGCCAAGGACAGCGGACGCAACACCCACCGCTTTTTCGACGGCAGGCTGCAAGCGCAGATTGCGGAACGCGTGGCGCTTGAAATTGAACTGCGCCAGAGCATTGAACGGCAGGAACTGTTCCTGCTTTACCAGCCGCAGGTGGACAGCGAGGGGCGCGTGGTAGGGGCCGAAGCCCTGTGCCGCTGGAACCATGCCAAGCGTGGAGCCGTGTCGCCAGCGCTGTTCATTCCCCTGGCGGAAGACAGCGGCTTCATCCACGAGATGGGGCCCTGGGTGCTGAAAACAGCCTGCGCCTTCCTGGCCCAGTGGCCCAGGCTGCCGGGCATGGAAGAGCTGAGTCTGTCCGTCAACGTAAGCGCGCGGCAATTCCACCACCCCGAATTTGTACGGCAGGTTCAAGAGGTGCTGACGCACAGCGGCGCCAACCCAAGGCAGCTGAAGCTGGAGCTGACGGAAAGCATCTTCGCCGACGACGTCGAAGACATCGTGAAAAAGATGGAAGCGCTGCGGGCGCTGGGGGTGCGGTTCTCGCTGGACGACTTTGGCACCGGGTACTCGTCGCTGAGCTACCTGAAGAAGCTGCCGCTGGACCAGTTGAAGATCGACCAGTCCTTCGTGCGCGATGTGCTGCTGGACACCAGCGACGAGGCCATCGTTCGCACCGTGATTGCGCTGGGCGAAAGCCTGGGGTTGAACGTGATTGCCGAAGGTGTGGAAACCGCCGCGCAGCGCGACTTTCTGCTGCGCAGCGGCTGCGGCCTTTACCAGGGCTACCTGTTCAGCCGCCCGATTCCGCCAGCGGAACTTGCCGCCTTTGTGAACCCGCCAGCGTAAGCCGCAAGCGGGCGCATGGCGTCAAGCCTTGTCGAGCCCCAGCAGGCGCACGGCGTTGCCCTTGAGGATGCCGGGCATCACCTCGGGCTTGAAGCCCGCCACCTCGAAGTCTTTCATCCAGCGCTCGGGGGTAATGAGCGGGTAGTCGCTGCCGAAGAGGATGCGGTCTTTCAGCAAGGTGTTGGCGTACTGCACCAGTTGCTTGGGGAAGTACTTGGGGCTCCAGCCGCTCAGGTCAATCCACACGTTGGGCTTGTGCGTGGCCACGGAAAGCGCCTCGTCCTGCCACGGGAAGCTGGGGTGCGCCATCACGATCTGCATGTCGGGGAAGTCGATGGCCACGTCGTCCAGGTGCATGGGGTTGCTGTACTCCAGCCGCAGGCCGCCGCCGCAGCGCATGCCGCTGCCGATGCCGCTGTGGCCGGTGTGGAAGATGGCCGGCAGCTTGTGCGCGTTGATCACCTCGTAGATCGGCCAGGCCATCTTGTCGTAGGGGTGGTAGCCCTGCACCGTGGGGTGGAACTTGAAGCCCTTGATGCCCTCTTCCTTGATCAGGCGTTCGGCCTCGCGCGCGCCCATCTTGCCCTTGTGCGGGTCGATGCTGGCGAAGGCCATCATCATGTCGCTGTTCTCGCGTGCGGCCTGGGCAATTTCCTCGTTGGGAATGCGCCGGCGGCCCAGCTTGGATTCGCTGTCCACGGTGAACATCACCAGGCCGATCTTGCGTTCGCGGTAGTAGGCCACCGTTTCGGCAATGGTGGGGCGGCGGTCGCTGCCAAAGTACTTGTCGGCGGCGCGGTCATATTCCTCGCCGTAGTTGTCAAAGGGGTTCCAGCAGCTCACCTCGGCATGGGTGTGGATGTCGATGGCGATGAGGTCTTCGTGTTTCATTTGGGTCTCCGGTGTTGGGGCTGGCACGGGTACCAACCTTCAGAATGGCAAAGGCTTGTGGGTGAGCAGCCGCTCGACGAATGCGCGCCGCGCGGCCTTGTCTTCGTCGCTGCCCTGTGCGCGGAAAAGGGACTCGGCCTGCATGTAGCTGTACAGCACAAAGGCGCGGTTGCGGCACTGCTGCTGCTCGAAGCCCAGCTCCGCAAAACTGGCTTCGATGTAGCGCAGGCGCATGGCGTCCACTTCGTCCACCACGGCGCGGGCGGTGTCGTCACGGCGCGCCCATGCCCTGATGGCCAGCTCCACGGCGCCACCGCGCAGGGCACTGGCGCCATGGAACGGTAGGCCCGCCAGTTCGTGAATGCGCGCCTGCGCATGCACCCCATGCCGCCCGTGCACGGCAATCACGTGCTCGGTCTGGGTCTGCTTCCAGCCCTGCAACAGGCGCTGCAGCAAGTCTTCGCGGTCGGCAAAGTGCCAGTAGAAGCTGCCGCGCGTCACGTTGAGCGTGCGTGCCAGCACGTCCACGCGCACGCCCTCCACGCTCTTTTCCACCAGCACGTCGGCGGCCACACGCAGCCAGTCCTGGGGTGACAAGGTGTTGCGCGAGGCGGCCCCGGCCTTCTCGGCCGGTTCGGGTGGATGGGTGCTGCCGGTGGACATGCGAAAGGATCATAGCGACGGAAGGCAGGGGCTGGGTTTACCCGGATGTTGCGTTCGAAGAAAAGCTCCAAAATGCCTCCATACAGTTTTGTATGGTAACGATCAGAGCCATGCAATCCAGGGTAAACCCCTAATCGCAGAGAGAGACAAGGCACGTCAATTTAGTTATTATTTATAACTGTATCAGGACATCAACCTCTTGGAAAGATCACCCGCCATGACGACCCGCACCACCCCTCCCGCCACCGACGCCATCCACCTCGAAATGCAGGGTGCGGTTGCAGTCATCCGCCTGTGCCGCCCGGCCAAGCGCAACGCCTTGAGCGATGGCCTCATCCTGGCCATCCGCGACGCTTTCCAGAACCTGCCGACCGAAGCGCGTGCTGCCGTCATCCACGGCGAAGGCGACCACTTCTGCGCAGGGCTGGACCTGTCTGAACTGCAGGAACGTGACGCAGGCGAAGGCGTGCACCACTCGCGCATGTGGCACAACGCGCTGGACCAGGTGCAGCAAGGCCCTGTGCCTGTGATTGCCGCCATGCACGGCGCCGTGGTGGGCGGCGGCCTGGAGCTGGCCAGCGCCTGCCACATCCGCGTGGCAGACGAAACCACGTTCTTTGCGCTGCCGGAAGGCACGCGCGGCATCTTCGTGGGCGGCGGCGGTGCGGTGCGCATCCCCAAGCTGATTGGTGCTGCCCGCATGACCGACATGATGTTGACCGGCCGCGTCTACAACGCCGTGGACGGCGAGCGCATTGGCCTGGCGCAGTACCTGGTGCCCACGGGCACCGCGCTGGAAAAGGCGCTCGAGCTGGCCCAGCGCATTGCCACCAATGCCCCTCTCACCAACTACGCGCTCATGCACGCGCTGCCGCGCATTGCCGAACAGCCGGCCGACCACGGCTTCTTCACCGAAGCGCTGATGGCATCCATTGCCCAGGCCGCGCCGGAAGCCAAGGAACGCGTGCGTGCCTTCCTGCAAGGCAAGGCCGCCAAGGTGCAAAAGGGTTGATGCCAGGCCAACGCAGAACACCCCAGGAGACAAGATGAGCACCCCGACCTTCCGCCCGATGACCTTTGGCGTGACCACCGCCGTGCTGCGTGACGGCGCCACCGGCACGCACTACCTGCGCGCTGACCAGGAACTGCAGCCCTACCCCGAGCGCCTGACGGACCGCCTGCGCCACTGGGCCGAAACCGCGCCCGACCGCACCTGGATGGCACGCCGCCAGCCCACCGTTGGCGCCGACGGCAAGCCCGCGCTGGGCGACTGGCGCCACATCAGCTACGCCGAGGCGTGGGCCACGGCGCGCCGCATCGCCCAAGGCCTGATCAACCGCGGCCTCAACGCCGAGCGCCCGGTGGCCATCCTCTCGGAAAACAGCCTTGAGCACGCACTGCTGGCCCTGGGCTGCATGGTCGCGGGTGTACCTTACGTGCCCACCTCGCCCGCATACTCGCTCATCAGCACCGACTACGACAAGCTCAAGCACGTGCTGCGCACCACCACGCCCGGCATGCTGTTCGCCAGCGACGCGGCACGCTACGGCAAGGCCCTGCGCGCCGTGGCTGGTGAGGGTGTGGAAATCGTGCTGGCCGAAGGCCGCCTGGACGGGCTGGACAGCACCAGCTTTGCGGACCTGATCGCCACGCCCGAAACGCCTGCCGTGGACGCGGCCATTGCTGCCACCGGGCCGGACACCATCACCAAGTTCCTCTTCACCAGCGGCTCCACCAAACTGCCGAAGGCCGTCATCAACACCCAGCGCATGTGGTGCGCCAACCAGCAGCAGATGGTGCAGTCCATGCCCGTGCTGG
>CAMLOF010000126.1 GCA_946481585.1 uncultured Macromonas sp.
AGAATGAACTGGAGCACACCGGACGTCACGGTTGAAGTCAGTGCCAATGGCGTCGGCTTGCTGACGCTGAACCGCCCGAAGGCGCTCAATGCCTTGAGCCTGCCCATGATCCGCGCGCTGACTGAGGCGCTGCTGGCCTGGCGCGATGATCCGGCGGTGCGTGCCGTGGCCATCCGAGGCACCAGCAAGCACGGTTTGTTCGGTGCATTCTGTGCCGGTGGTGACATCCGCTTCTTCCACCAGGCGGCTGTAGCAGGTGACGCCGCGCTGGAGGACTTCTTCACCGAAGAATACGCGCTCAACCACCTCATTTTCACCTACCCCAAGCCTTACATCGCCTTCATGGACGGTATCGTCATGGGCGGCGGCATGGGCATCAGCCAGGGCGCGGGTGTGCGCATCGTCACCGAGCACACCAAGATGGCGATGCCTGAGACCAACATTGGTCTTTTCCCGGACGTGGGGGGCGGTTTCTTTTTGAGCCGCTGCCCGGGTCACGTGGGCGAATACCTGGCGTTGACCGGTCATGTGATCGGCGCCAACGAAGCGCTGGCTTACGGCTTGGCGGACGTGGTTGCTCCTGCGCAAAGCCTTCCACAGGCTTGGGATGCGCTGCAGGGCATCGATGCAGCGAACAGCGACGCGTTTGCGGCCCAATGGCAGCGCTGGATGGACGACGCAGGCTGGGCGCGTCAGGTGGCTACCGACGCCCCGCTGCTGACGGCGGAGGTGGAGGCTGCTTTCGGCCAGCCTACGGTGCAAGAGATCGTGGACATGCTGCAGCGCACGCCGACGGAACACGCCGAAAAAACCCTGGAAATTCTGCGCACTCGCAGCCCGCTGATGCTGCATGTGGTGCTGGAGCAGGTGCGGCGCGCGCGCAAAATGGATCTGGCTGAAGACCTGCGCATGGAACGCGATCTGGTGCGCCATTGCTTCCAGACCGCGCATTTGCAGCGCAGCGGCCATGCCAGCGAAACGGTAGAAGGTATTCGTGCGCTGGCCGTGGACAAGGACCACAGCCCCCGCTGGAACCCGGCGCGCATTGAAGACGTGACCCCGGGGATGGTGAACCCGTTCTTCGTGAGCCCCTGGCCCGCGCACGCACACCCGCTGCGCGAACTGCGCTGACCAGGCTCTGCTTTAAACGCCCAGGTGTTGCTCCAGCACCTGGGGTTGAGAGATCAGTTCGGCGGAACTGCCTTCGAACACCACCTGCCCCTTGACCAGGATGACGTTCCGGTCGGTGATCTGGGTCACGTGTTTCCAGTTCTTGTCCACGATCACGCTGCTGATGCCGCTGTCGCGGATGACGGCGCAGATGCGCCAGATCTCGCGAGCGATCAGCGGGGCCAGGCCTTCGGTAGCTTCATCCAGAATGAGCACGTCGGGGTTGGTCATCAGCGCGCGGCCAATCGTCAGCATCTGCTGCTCGCCACCGCTGAGCTGCTGCCCACCGTGGTTCAAGCGCTCGGCCAGGCGGGGGAAGGTCTCCAGCACGCGCTCGTAAGTCCAGTCGCGCTGGCCGCGCGTACCCGGGCGAGCGGCCATGACCAGGTTTTCGCGCACGCTCAGGTTGCCGAAGATGCCGCGTCCCTCAGGCACATAGGCGATGCCCATGCGTGCCACGTCGTAAGTGGCGGCACCCGTGCGATCCTCACCCTTGATGTTCACCTTGCCGCCACTGGGCTTGACCAGCCCCATCAGTGACTTGAGCAGTGTGCTCTTGCCCATGCCGTTGCGGCCCATCAGGCCAATGGTTTCGCCGCGGCGCACGCTGAAGTTGATTCCGTGCAGGATGTGGCTGGCGCCGTAGTGCGTGTGCAGGCCGGCGGCCTCGATCAGCATTTCCTTGTTGTCGCTCATGCTTCCTCACCCAGGTAGGCGGCCTGCACCCCGGCATCGGCCCGTATCTCTGCGGGCGTGCCGCTGGCAATCACCTGTCCGTTAACCATGACCGTCAGCCGGTCGGCCAGCGTGAACACGGCGTCCATGTCGTGCTCCACCAGCATCATGGCGTGGTCCTTCTTGATGGCCAGCAACAGTTCCACCATGCGCTCGGCTTCCGCGTGGCCCATGCCTGCCAGCGGCTCGTCCAGAAGCAGCACTTGCGGCGCCGTGGCCAGCGTCATGGCAATTTCCAGCTGCCGTTGTTCGCCGTGGCTGATGGCGCTGGCCAGAAACTTGGTGCGCGGCTGCAGGCCCGCGAGTTCGATGGCACGTTCCGCACGCTCGTTGATGTCGCGCAGCGATGCCGCGCGGCTGAGCCAACGCGCTGCGTGCGGCGTGCGCGATTGCGCGGCAAGGCGCACGTTTTCCCAGACGGTGAAGGGCAGGAAGATATTGGTCTTCTGGTAGCTGCGGCCCAGGCCCATGCGGGAGATTTCCTGCATGCTCTTGCCTGTCACGTCATGGCCACCCAGGGTGATGTTGCCTTCTGTAGGCGGAAGGTCACCCGAGAGCAGGTTGGTCAAAGTGGACTTGCCTGCCCCGTTCGGCCCGATGACGGCATGGATTTGATCGCGAACCAGATCCACCGAAACCTGGTTGACGGCGGCCAGCCCGCCAAATCGTTTGGTGACCTTGCTGGCCCTGAGCAGTACTTCACTCATGTTGGCCTCCTTGACGGGACGAAAACTTGTCAAGCACAGCCTGGCCCAGGCCCAGAATGCCGCGCGGCGCAAAGATGACCAGCAGCACGATGAAGCTGCCCATCAGCAGTTGCCAGTGCTTGGTCAGGTCTTTGAAAAGGTGCATCAGGTATTCAAAGGTGAACGCGCCCACCACTGCACCGGCAAAGTTGCCCATGCCCCCCAGAATCACCATCATGATGGCGTGTGCACTGAGGTGAAAGCCCATGAGTTCAGGGTTGACGAAACCTGTTTGCGCTGCCCACAGGTAACCAGCAACGCCCGCCAGTGTGCCTGCCAGTGTGAAGGCTGTGAGCTTGTACCAGACGGTGCCGAAGCCCATGGCGCGCATGCGGTGTTCGTTCACGCGGATGCCTGCCAGCACGCGCCCGAAGGGCGAAAACAGCAGTCGGCGCAGGAAGGCATACACAGCCAGCAGCGTGCCCAGCGTGAAGTAGAAGAACACCGTCTTGTTCTCCAGGTCGAACAGTTCGCCGCCTGAGCCACCCAAGGATGTACTGGGTTTGAAATAGACGTAGATGCCGTCCGAGCCGCCCAGCGCCTTGTTGTCGAAGAACAGGAAGAACACCATCTGCGCAAAGGCCATGGTGACCATGATGAAGTAGATGCCGTGGGTGCGCACCACGAAGAAGCCGATGATCAGCGCGGCCAGCCCAGCGCCCAGCGCGGCGGCAGGCAGGCTCCACCACAGGCTGACGGGCTCGCTGCTGGGCGTCAGGAAGGCAAGTGCGTAGCCCGCCAGGCCGAAGAAGGCGGCGTGGCCCAGCGAGACCATGCCGGTGACGCCTTGCAGCAGGTCCAGGCTCATCGCAAAGATGGCCAGGATCATCATCTGCGTGAGCATCTGAGTGTAGTAGTCGCTGTTTTCCAGACCCATGACCGGGTAAGCGGCCAGGGCTGCCACGCCCAGCCCCAGCACCAGCTGAAGGCTGCGTGGCAAACGTTCGATGTGAGAGGTTGCGGCCGACATGTGTGTTTATCCGTCTTCCCAGAAAGTCAATGCTTGAACAGCCCTTCGGGCTTGTACAGCAGCACGGCCGCCATCAGCATGTAAACCAGCATGCCCGCGATCTGCGGCACCAGCACCTTGCCGAAGGTGTCCACCAGGCCCACCAGCAGCGCAGATATGAGCGCCCCGCGCACCGAGCCAATGCCGCCAATCACCACCACCACGAAGCACATGATGAGCACCGAACCACCCATGTTCGGATACACGCTGGAGATAGGGGCAGCGATCATCCCGGCGATAGCCGCCAGCCCCACGCCCAGGCCAAACACCACGGCATGTATCAGGCGGATGTTGATACCCAGCGCCTCTGTCATGTCGCGGTTGAAGGCGCCTGCGCGGATCTTCATGCCCAGCCGGGTTTTGGAGATGAGCAGGTACAGGCCAATGGCCAGCAGCACGCAGATGCCCGACATGACCAGGCGGTAGACCGGGTATGACAGGTTCTCGGTCAGCGGAATGGACCAGTTCAACAAGTCGGGGACCTGTACGGCGTGCACGTCATCGCCCCACAGCAGCGAGCGTGCTTCTTCAAAGATGTAGATGAGCCCGAAGGTGAGCAGCACCTGATCGAGGTGGTCGCGTTTGTAGAAGTGGCGGAAGAGCACCCATTCCAGAGCCAGCCCGAGCAAGACGGACAGCGCCGTACCCACGATGATGGCCAGCAACAGGCTGTCAAAGGCCGCAGTGAACGACCACGCCATGTAGGCGCCCAGCATGTAGAAGCTGCCGTGCGCCAGGTTGACCACGCCCATGATGCCGAAGATCAGCGTCAGGCCGGCCGCCAGCATGAACAGCAGCAGCCCGTATTGCAGGCCGTTGAGCAACTGGATCAAAAAGTTCGCGAAATCCATGTTCGGTCGAAATTTGGGCGAAAAAAGGGCGGCGAACACCCTCAAAGGAGCGTTGACGCCGCCGGTTCGCAGCAGTGGTGACCGCGTTGGCGATCAACCCATGCGGCAGCCGGTGCCAGGGTCGGCCACAGCCTTGGCCGCAATGCCGATCACCTTGTTCTGGTTGCCCACCACCTGGCGCATGTACATGTCCTGGATGGGGTTGTGAGACTTGCTCATGGTCCACTTGCCACGCGGGCTGTCGATGGTGGCGTTTTCCATGGCTGCGTACAACGCCTTCTTGTTGTTCAAGTCGCCCTTGACTGCATTGGCGCCCTGCACAAGCAGCAGACCCGTGTCGTAACCCTGAACGGCGTACACGTCGGGCTGCAGTTTGAAGGTCTTGGCATAGTTCAGGCGGAAGGCCTTGTTGCGCGGGGTGTCAAGCAGGTCGCTGTAGTGCATGGTGGTGAGCACACCCTCAGCGGATGCACCGGCAGCGTCCAACACACCCTCAGTCAGGAAGCCCGAGCCATACAGCTGGATGTTCTTGTTCAGGCCGGCGGCAGCGTAGTCGCGCAGGAACTTGGCCGCGCCGCCACCTGCGAAGAAGCAGGCGACTGCATCAGGCTTGAGCGCGGCGATCTCGGTCAGCAGAGCCTGGAACTCGACGTTGGGGAAGGGCAGGCCCAGCTTCTTGATGATGGTGCCGCCTGCAGCGGTGTAGCTCTGCTCGAAGCCTTCGAAGGCCTCGTCGCCAGCCGCGTAGTTCCAGGTGATCCACACTGCCTTCTTGTGGCCGCGGTCCACCATGGCTTTGCCCAGCGCCAGCGTGGGCTGGGAGTTGGAGAAGCTGGTGCGGAAGACGTTGGGGGCGCACAGGTTGCGGGTGGCGGCGTGAACGCCAGCGTTGGGAATCAGGTTGAGCACGCCCGTGTCGCGGGCCACTTTGTGGATGCCCATTTGCACGCCAGAGTGCACGGTACCCACGAGCACATCCACCTTGTCGCGCTGAACCAGGCGTTGAGCGTTTTCAATACCTTTGGCGGGGTTCGATTCGTCGTCCACCTTGAAGAACTCGACCTCGCGGCCACCGAGCTTGCCGCCTTGCTCGTTGAGCGCCATGCGGAAGCCGTTTTCAATGGCCACGCCCAGCTGAGCAAAAGTGCCGGTGTACGGCAGCATGAAACCCACGCGAACCTTGTCGGACTGGGCGCGCACGATCTGGGGCAGCAACAGTCCGGAAGATGCGGCGCCGATCACGGCGGCTCCACGGGTAAGGACAATGCGGCGGGTCGTCATGGTTTGTCTCCTGTATGTGGTTGTTGACGATGCTAGGCGGGTTCATCTGGATGGACGATCCAGAATTACCCTTAGTTTAGGTTTAAATGTTTCAGCAATCAACATTTTTTGGATTCATGAGGCTGCTGCCTCACGTTCCAGTTCTGGCAAGTGAGTGGTGAGCCACTGGCGGCACCACTCTATGCCCGAGGCCTCGGGTTCTATTCCGCTGCTGGCGTCATGCGTCCAGACCTCACCCAGGCGTTTAGCGCCCTGGTCTTGAAGGCACTCGTCGAAATTGCGGCCGCCCCGGGCGAAGGTCATCGGGTAACTGCCCTGGTCGCCCAGCGACATGACGCCGTAGCGTACATGCCCCAGGTAGCGGGGCTGGGAAAGCAAGGCAGCGTAGAAAGCCTGGGCGTTGTCTGGAACATCGCCTGATCCGTAAGTGGCGCAGCAAATCAGGAAGAGGGCGGGCTCGTCGAACACCTCGGGCTTGAGGTCGTCCATCAATTTGACCTCGATCTCGGAAACAAGATCGGCGCAATCCAACTCAATGGCCTGGGCCACGCATTCTGCGGTCTGGGTGGTGGTGCCCACCAGGATTTTCAGTTTCATTTGTCTCGCATTTCTGCAGCTTGCTCACCTTGCAGGATGAACTAAACTGCCTTCGTTCGTATGCAATATACTGCATTGCAAGGGCGTGAAGGCCTAAGGTAAACCCTGATGCAGCGCCCTGCCAGGGGCTGGCTTTGGGGGCTAAGAAGGCAGACGCCTCGGCCAAAGTAAAATCATGGGTCTTTCCCCATACCAGGCCACACCGTGACCCAGCACATCACCCCGATCGAGGGGGGCGACGCCCTCGGCAACTTCCGCGCCCAGCAACTCCTTCCCCGCCTGCAAGCCATCCATGACCGGATCGTTGGCGTATCTGCCCGCTTCGTGCACCTGGTGGACACGCTTGAGCCGCTCACGGATGCTCAGCTCAAGGACTGGCAAGCGCTGCTGACTTACGGTGAACCTTACCAGGGTGAGCAGGGCGGTGTGCTGGTGGTGGTTACGCCGCGCATTGGCACCGTGTCGCCCTGGGCATCCAAGGCCACGGACATTGCCCACAACTGCGGTTTCGCCGTCAAGCGGGTGGAGCGCATTACCGAATACCGGCTCACGCTGAAGGCTGGCCTGCTGGGCAAGGCCGAATTGAGCGCACAGCAGTGGCAGCAAGTGGCCGCAGTGCTGCACGACCGCATGACCGAAAGCGCCGTGGCCAGCCGCGCAGACGCTTTCCACCTGTTCACCGAGCTGGAGCCCGCCCCCATGGAGCACGTGGACGTGCTGGGTGGTGGCCGCGCGGCACTGGAAAAGGCCAACGTGGCCTGGGGCCTGGCGCTGGCTGACGATGAGATCGACTACCTCGTCAAGGCTTTCAACGACCTCAAGCGCAACCCCACCGACGTGGAATTGATGATGTTCGCGCAGGCCAACAGCGAACACTGCCGCCACAAGATCTTCAACGCGCAGTTCACGATTGACGGCGTGGCGCAGGAAAAGAGCCTGTTCGGGATGATCCGCCACACCCACCAGACCAGCCCGCAGCACACGGTGGTGGCCTATTCGGACAACGCCTCCATCATGGAAGGGCACGAACTGGAGCGCTTCGTGGCCCGTGCGCAGAGCGGTGCCGCCACGCCCTACGTGGCCGAGCGCGCCCAGCACCACGTGCTGATGAAGGTTGAGACGCACAACCACCCCACGGCCATTTCCCCGTTCCCTGGCGCCTCCACCGGCGCGGGCGGTGAAATCCGCGACGAAGGCGCCACTGGCCGGGGTTCCAAGCCCAAGGCGGGCCTGACGGGCTTCACCGTTTCCAAACTCTGGGGCGGGTGGTCCGACCAGCCGGACGGCAAGCCCGAGCACATTGCCAGCCCGTTGCAGATCATGACCGAAGGCCCGCTGGGCGGCGCGGCCTTCAACAACGAGTTCGGCCGACCCAACCTGCTGGGCTACTTCCGCGAGTACGAGCAGACCGTGGCCACCGACGCCGACACCGTGCAGCGCGGCTACCACAAGCCCATCATGATTGCGGGTGGCCTGGGCCAGATCGAAGCCGGGCAGACCAAGAAGATCGAATTCCCCGCGGGCACGCTGCTCATCCAGCTGGGCGGGCCCGGCATGCGCATCGGCATGGGCGGCGGTGCGGCCAGTTCCATGGCCACCGGCGTGAACGCGGCCGATCTGGACTTCGACTCCGTGCAGCGCGGCAACCCCGAGATCGAACGCCGCGCCCAGGAAGTCATCAACCAGTGCTGGACGCTGGGTGACAAGAACCCCATCCTTGCCATCCACGACGTGGGTGCGGGCGGCCTGTCCAACGCCTTCCCCGAACTCACGAATGATGCAGGGCGTGGTGCACGCTTCGATCTGCGCGCCGTGCCGCTGGAGGAGTCTGGCCTGGCACCGAAGGAAATCTGGTCCAACGAGAGCCAGGAACGCTATGTGCTGGCCATTGGCCCCGAGTCGCTGGAGCAGTTCAAGGCCTTCTGCGAGCGTGAGCGTTGCCCCTTTGCCGTGGTGGGTGTAGCCACCGAGCAGCGCCAGCTGGTGCTGGCGGACGAGGGCAACGAGAGCCCCGTGGACATGCCCATGGACGTGCTGCTGGGCAAGCCGCCCAAGATGCACCGCGACGTGAA
>CAMLOF010000127.1 GCA_946481585.1 uncultured Macromonas sp.
GCCGGCGCTCTCCAGTGGTCAGCTCAAGTGCATCGGTGCCACCACCTTCACCGAATACCGGGGCATCTTCGAGAAAGACGCTGCGTTGAGCCGCCGATTCCAGAAGGTTGACGTGGTGGAGCCCACGGTGGAGCAGACGGTGGATATCCTCAAGGGCCTGAAGTCCCGCTTCGAGGAGCACCACAGCGTCAAGTACGCCAACGCTGCACTGCAGGCCGCTGCCGAGTTGAGCGCCAAGTACATCAACGACCGCCACCTGCCCGACAAGGCCATCGACGTGATCGACGAAGCCGGTGCTGCACAGCGCATCCAGGTGCCGTCCAAGCGCAAGAAAACCATCGGCAAGGCCGAGATCGAGGAAATCGTCGCCAAGATCGCACGCATTCCGCCTGCCAACGTGTCCAGCGACGACCGTGGCAAGCTGCAGAATCTGGAGCGTGACCTCAAGGCCGTGGTGTTCGGGCAAGACAAGGCGTTGGACGCACTGGCTTCCGCAGTGAAGATGTCGCGTTCCGGCCTGGGCAAGCCCGACAAGCCGATCGGTGCCTTCCTGTTCAGCGGCCCCACGGGCGTGGGCAAGACGGAGGCAGCCAAGCAGCTGGCCTACATTCTGGGTATCGAGTTGATCCGCTTCGACATGTCCGAGTACATGGAGCGCCACGCCGTGAGCCGCCTCATCGGCGCGCCTCCGGGCTACGTGGGTTTTGACCAGGGTGGCCTGCTCACCGAAGCGGTGACCAAGAAGCCGCACTGCGTGCTGCTGCTCGACGAGATCGAAAAGGCGCACCCGGACATCTTCAACGTGCTGCTGCAGGTCATGGACCACGGCACGCTGACCGACAACAACGGACGCAAGGCCGACTTCCGCAACGTCATCATCGTCATGACGACGAACGCGGGGGCTGAGACGATGAACAAGGCCACCATCGGTTTTACCACCGAGCGGCAGGCTGGCGACGAGATGGCCGACATCAAGCGCCTGTTCACGCCCGAGTTCCGCAACCGGCTGGACGCCATCGTCAGCTTCAAGGCGCTGGACGAGCAGATCATCCTGCGCGTGGTGGACAAGTTCCTGCTGCAGCTGGAGCAACAGCTGTCCGAGAAGAAGGTCGAGGTCACTTTCACCGACACGCTGCGCAAGCACCTGGCCAAGAAAGGTTTCGACCCGCTCATGGGTGCACGCCCCATGCAGCGCCTGATCCAGGACACCATTCGCCGCGCGCTGGCCGACGAGTTGCTGTTCGGCCGCCTGACCGAGGGTGGCCGCCTGACGGTGGACATCGACACCACCGTGGAGGACAAGCCCGAGGTCAAGCTGGACATTCAGCCGCTGCTGAAGAAAGAGCGCCACGCCAAGTCGGAGCCTGCGGAGCCGGAAGAAGCGACGGCCGACTGACCGTCGAGCTGTTGATGGAAGGGGCCTGCGCAAGCAGGCCTTTTCCTTTGGTGCGTGTGCAATCGGTTGTAATACACACCAGCATGAGTACACACACTTTCCTCTGGCACGACTACGAGACTTTTGGCGCCAAGCCTCGCCTGGACCGACCGGCACAATTCGCGGCTATCCGCACCGATGCCGATCTCAACGAGATCGGGGAGCCGGTGATGATCTACTGCAGGCCCGCGCCTGATTACCTGCCTGACCCCGAGAGCTGCCTGATCACGGGTATCACGCCCCAGCTTTGTCTGGAAAAAGGCTTGCCGGAGAACGAATTCGCTGCCCGGATCGAGGCAGAAATGGCGCAGCCCGGCACCATTGGCGTGGGTTACAACACCATCCGCTTCGACGACGAATTCACCCGCTATCTGTTCTGGCGCAATTTGATCGACCCCTACGCCCGGGAGTGGCAGAACGGCTGTGGCCGTTGGGATTTGCTGGACGTGGTACGCATGACGTATGCCCTGAGGCCTGAGGGTATTGCCTGGCCCAAGAAGCCTGACGGGCGGCCCAGCTTCAAGCTGGAGGATCTGACCCGGGCCAACGGGATTTCCCACGAATCGGCGCACGACGCCTTGTCGGACGTCAGAGCGACCATTGCCATGGCCCGTCTGATCCGGCAGCACCAGCCTAAATTGTTCGACTTTGCGTTCGCGCTGCACAAGAAGGACCGTGTGATGGCCGAACTGGGCTTGCCTACGGAGCCCGGCCAGGCCAAGCCCTTCTTGCACGTTTCAGGCATGTTCCCGCCAGAGAGAGGCTGTCTCGGCGTGATGTGGCCGCTGGCCAGCCACCCGAGCAACCGCAACGAGTTGCTGGCTTGGGATCTGGCCCATGATCCTTCGGTGCTGGCCGGATTGAACGCCGCACAGGTTCGGGAGAGGCTGTTCACCCGGTCGGCTGATTTGCCCGAAGGCGTCGAGAGGCTGCCCATCAAAAGCATCCACTTCAACAAGTCACCCATGGTGGTTGGCAACATGCGAACCTTGCGCCCAGAGTTGGCCGAGCGTTGGGGCCTGCAGCTGGAACAGGCCATGGTGCACGCCGCAATGGCGGCGGCGTTGCCAGACATGAGTGCCATCTGGCGTGAGGTGTTCGAGCGGGCCGCGCCCGTGGCGCCTGCCGATGTGGACCAGGACTTGTATGGCGGTTTTCTGGAGCAGGCGGACCGTCGCCGACTCAACCATCTGCGCGCGCTCGATCCAACCGAGCCTGCCTGGGCGCAAACCGGGTTTGACGATGAGCGCCTGCCGGAGTTGGTGTTTCGTTACCGTGCGCGAAACTTTCCGCAGAGCCTCTCCCCTGAGGAGATGGAGCGTTGGCAGGCCCACTGTGCCGCCCGTTTGATGGAAGGCGAGGGCGAGGCGCTGACGTTGGAGCGGCTTTTTGAACGCATTGATACCCTGGCAGACCAGGCCAGCGAGCGAGGGGACGAGCGCGCAGAAATGATTCTGGGGGCACTTTACGACTACGCGGAGTCCATCGCACCAGGCTGGTGAGCGCCTTGGGCCACGCTGCCGAGGTAGCCAGCGATTTTCGCGGGAGGCAAGGGTGGGCTGAACAAGTAGCCCTGTACCGCGTCGCAGCCCAAGGCCCTGAGTTGCCTCAGTTGCTCCAAGGTTTCCACGCCTTCGGCAACGGTATCCCGGCCCAGACGGTGCCCCAGCCCTATGGCTGCGCTGACGATGGCTTCATCGTCCGGGTCCTTGCCCAGGTCCTGCACAAATGACTTGTCGATCTTGAGTCGGTCGATCGCGAAATGCTTGATGTAGCTGAGCGACGAGTGACCTGTGCCGAAGTCATCAATGGCGCACCGCGCACCCATCGTCCTCAGCGCCTGAAGCTGAGCCTGGGTGCGGCTGGGGTCGCGCATCATCGCGCCCTCCGTGATCTCGAACTCTATGCCCTCCAGCCCCATGCCTTCCTCGGCGAAGATGTCTTGCAGGCGCTGGGCAAGTCCATCGCGATCGAACTGGCGGGCCGACAGATTGATGCTCAGGCGGAACGGCCAATGAGTGTTTGTCTCCCGCCATTGTTTCAGTTGCCGTGCTGCGTTTCTGCATACCCATTCGCCTATCGCGTCGATGAGGTCAGACTCCTCTGCTACGGGAATGAAGCGGTCGGGGGGGATGTAGCCGCCTTGGCCATCAGGCCAGCGCAGCAACGCCTCAAAGCCTGAGAGAGGGAGTCCATCGGCCAGGCGATGGATGGGCTGGTAATGGAGTTGGAAAGCGCCGTCCCGCACCGCCTGCCGCAGGCGCGTTTCAAACTCTATGCGTGCTTGCACGGCCGCATTCATGCTGTCTGTGTAGAACTGGTATGCGGCCCCTCCAGCGCTTTTCGCGTGGTACATGGCCAAATCGGCCAGTCGCAGCAGCTCGTTCTCTTCGCGCGCGTCCTGTGGGTAAAGCGCGATGCCAATCGAGGGCGAAAGGAAGATTTCGCCGCGTTCGGTGCTGAAGGGGGCGCTGAGCGTCGCGACGATTTGACATGCCACCTGGGCTGCGTTGAGCGGTTCGTCTATGCCGGTGAGCGCGACCACGAACTCGTCTCCGCCAATGCGCGCGACCACGTCACTGGCGCGCAGCCGCTCTCGCAGGCGCCGCGCGGTTTCTTTCAGCACAACGTCACCCGTTTCGTGACCGAGTGAGTCGTTGACCGCTTTGAATCGGTCCATGTCTATGAAGAGGACGGCCAGTTCCGCGCGGCTGCGTTCTGCCTGGGCAAGGGCCTGCGCCAGGGCGATGGTGAAGGCTCCACGGTTGTCCAGTCCGGTGAGGGGGTCGGTACGCGCCAGGCGTTTGATTTCTGCCTCTGCGTGCTTGCGCTCGGTGATGTCGGTGTAGACGGTGACAAAACCACCAGTTGCAAGCGGTTGTCCCTGAATGTGCAGAACCCGCCCATTTGGGCGAACACGCTCAAAAACGTGCGGCTCAAAGGACAAGGACCGTTCCACGAGCCCTCGAACGATGGACTCCGGGTCTTCGGCGTCGCCGTATTCGCCTCGGGCAACGTTGTAGCGGAACAGCGACTCCAGCGTGACGACGGGTTGTTCGAAGAGTTCCTGAGGGAAGTCCAGAATTTCTTTCAACCGGTCGTTCCATGCCAGCAGCCGCAACTCCTTGTCGACCATGGTGATGCCGGCTGGGATGTGTTCGATCAGGGTGCGAAGCATGTCACGCGTCTGCTCCAGCCGCTCGCGTTCCCGTTTCTGTTCGGTGATGTCGGTATAGGTGGTCACAAACCCGATGACCTTGCCTTCGGCCATCACGGGCTCGCCAATGACGAGGTGGGTACGCCCATTCGGGCGAGCCCTCTCGAAGCGGTGTGCCTGGAAGCGCAGCGCCAACTCTCTGCGCGCGTTGACCATGGTGTCTACGTCGCCGGGGCCGTATTCGCCGCGCTTCGCTGGAACGCGGATTAGCTCAGCGAAATCCACGCCTTCGTGCACCACTTCGTCTGGTAACTCGAGCACCTTCGCGAACTCGGCGTTCCACGCGCGCAACTTCAGGCCTGCATCGAACACGCTCAAGCCCATGGGCAACTGACGTACGATCGCTTCGAGGTAGGTGGTTCGCTCCTGCAGCGCGCTCTGGAGGTTGACCTGGGTGGTGACATCCAGATTGAAACCGTAGGCGAGGCGTTGGCCGGTTGAAGGGTTGGTCTCCACCGCGATGCGCACGACGTGGTGGCGCACCTCGCCGGAGGGTGCACGGGAGCGGTATGTGGTTTCGCCTTCGCCGCTGGCGTAAGCCTTTTCCAGTTCCGTGACAAAGTTGTCGCGGTCCTCCGGGAGCACGATTGCAAGTATTTGATCCCTGGCCGCCGGGACGTCATCGCCTATGCCGTGTTGCTTGCGAAAGCTGTGGGACCACCACATCTCGCCTGTTTCCAGGTTGCGTATCCAGTGTCCCACGCCCAGGCGTTCCAGCAACTCTGAAAAACGCACTTCTTCGGGTGTTGAGCCGTTCTGCATTCGGCGGCGAATACGGCGTTCGTTCCACCATGCCACTGTTGCTGCGGCGGCCACAATCAGCCCGACAGCACTTAGCGGGTCGATCATCCGGGTCTCCTAGGGCTCTTCTTCACTGGTTTTGTCCCAGTATAGGCCCGGCGGCATAGGTGAATTGCCTGGGGCGGGAAACTCCCTAGGGCTTCAGCGCGCACCCGCCTCATATCTGGCGCGCAGCGCTTCAAGGCGGCGGCGGTTCACACCAAAATCTCTATTGCCGAGGCGGCTGGCACTGCGCACTTCGATCTTGCCGGTGGAGGGGTTGGCCCAGAACTCCAAATCGTCGACAAAACGCATCCAGTGCGTTTCGGCCTCGGCGTGAAGGTAGTCAGGCAGCTGGGTGACGATGGTGATACCCGGCGTGGCCGCAAGAAGGGCTGACAGGCGTTGCATGGAGGTGAATAAGTCACCTTCCTGTGCAGGGAACGGCTGGATGGCCGCCAACTGGCGGCTCGGGTGATCCGGGTACAGATCAGCCTGGCTCGATACGCTGTTGTCGGTCAAGGAAGGAGGGGCGAGTCTCCCGTCTTTTACGCCTAGGTCGGCCGGGCGCTGGCCACGAAGCCAACCCAACTGGCCAACCAGAACCAGCATCGCGGCCAACGCGCCCAGAACACCCAGCGCATAGAGGAGGAATTTCACCTGCGTCCACCAAGCAAGCTGCCGAGCAGGCCGCGCACCAGCTGGCGCCCCAGGCTGGAGCCCACAGTCCTCACAGCGGTCTTGGCCACGGTTTGCACCAAGCCGTCGTACTGGCCGCCGCGTGGCCCTGTGCGCCCGAACAGCAGTTCGTTCAAAGCGTTGCCTGCCCCTGCCTCCTGTGCCTGGCCTTGGTTGGGAACGCCGGGCACGCGGGGGCGCGTCACGCCCGCATCCGCGTTGGTGTTTGCTGGCTGCTGGGCCTGCGAATGCGCGCGCAGCAGTTCGTGGGCGCTTTCGCGGTCAACCACCTTTTCGTACACACCCGCCACCAGCGACCCTTGCAGGAGCGCCTGGCGCTGCTGCGGTGTGATGGGGCCGATCTGGCTGCCCGGCGGCAGCACATACACACGCTCGGTCTCGCAGGGGCGCCCCTTGGCGTCAAGGAAGCTCACCAAGGCCTCACCCACCGCCAGTTCAGTGATGGCGGCTTCGATGTCCAGCCCAGCCTTGGGCCGCATGGTCTGCGCCGTGGATTTGACTGCCTTTTGGTCGCGGGGCGTGAAGGCGCGCAGGGCATGTTGCACCCGGTTGCCTAACTGGCCCAGCACGCTGTCTGGGATGTCCAGTGGGTTCTGCGTGACGAAGTACACCCCGACACCCTTGGAGCGCACCAGCCGCACCACCAGCTCAATGCGCTCCACCAGCACCTTGGGTGCCTCGTTGAACAGCAGGTGCGCTTCGTCGAAAAAGAACACCAACTTGGGCTTCTCGGGGTCACCAATCTCGGGCAATTGCTCGAACAGTTCGCTCAGCATCCACAACAAGAAGGTGGCGTACAGGCGCGGCGAGTTCAACAGCTTGTCTGCCGCCAGGATGTTGATCACCCCCTTGCCGCCAACGGTCTGCATGAAGTCGTTGATGTCGAGCATGGGCTCGCCAAAGAACTTGTCGCCGCCTTGCTGTTCGATCTGAAGCAGGCCGCGCTGGATGGCACCCACGCTGGCCGCGCTGATGTTGCCGTATTCCGTGGTGAACTGCTTGGCGTTGTCGCCCACGTGCTGCAGCATGGCGCGCAGGTCTTTCAGGTCCAGCAGCAGCAGGCCGTTGTCGTCGGCAATCTTGAACACCAGGTTCAGCACGCCCGCCTGGGTGTCGTTCAGGTCCAGCATGCGGGCCAGCAGCAGGGGGCCCATGTCGCTCACGGTGGCGCGCACAGGGTGGCCTTGTTCGCCGAAAACGTCCCACAGTGTGGTGGGGCAGGCCAAGGGGTCGGGCAGGGCAATGCCGCGGTCGGCCAGCACCTTGGCCATTTTTTCGCCAATGTTGCCTGTCTGGCTGATGCCGGTGAGGTCGCCTTTCACGTCGGCCATGAACACGGGCACGCCAATGCGCGAAAAGCCTTCGGCCAGCGTTTGCAGGGTCACAGTCTTGCCCGTACCCGTGGCTCCGGTGATAAGGCCATGCCGGTTGGCCTTGTCGGGCAGCAGCAGGCATTCGGTGGCGGCGTGGCGGGCGATCAGCAGGGGCTCGGTCATGGCAGCGGTCCGTGTGTGGGCAAAAAGTACAATTGCGGGTTACTTACGAATCAGCGTACACGAATTTCACGAGGGTTGACATGGCAGGGCATTCCAAGTGGGCCAATATCCAGCACCGCAAAGGTCGGCAGGATGAAAAGCGCGGCAAGATCTGGACACGCGTGATCCGCGAAATCATGGTGGCGGCGCGCCAGGGCGGCGGCGACCTGACCGCCAACCCGCGTCTGCGCCTGGCGGTGGACAAGGCCAAGGCGGCAAACATGCCTGCCGACACCATCAAACGCAACATCGACAAGGCCACCGGCAACCTCGAAGGCGTGAACTACGAGGAAATCCGTTACGAGGGCTACGGCATCGGCGGTGCGGCCATCATCGTGGACACGATGACCGACAACCGCGTGCGCACTGTGGCCGAAGTTCGCCACGCTTTCAGCAAATACGGCGGCAACCTGGGCACGGAAGGTTCGGTGGCCTTCCAGTTCAAGCACTGCGGGCAGATGATCTTCGCGCCGGGCACATCTGAAGACAAAGTCATGGAAGTGGCTTTGGAGGCGGGTGCGGAGGATGTGATTTCCGACGACGATGGCGCCATTGAGGTGATTACCGCGCCCGGCGACTTTGAAGCCGTGAAGAACGCCTTGGAGGCCGCTGGCTTGACGCCGGAAATGGCCGAGGTGACCATGCGTGCTGACAACAGCATTGAACTCAGCGGCGAAGACGCGGCCCGGATGCAGAAGCTGCTGGACGTGCTGGAAGACCTGGACGACGTGCAGAACGTCTTCCACAACGC
>CAMLOF010000128.1 GCA_946481585.1 uncultured Macromonas sp.
TCAGCTCTTCGGCGATGTCGTGGTTGGTGACGGAGCCGAACAGGCGGCCGTCAACGCCAGCCTTCTGCGACAGCTTGACGGTGAAACCGTTGAGCTTCTCGCCCAGGGCTTGGGCTTCAGCCAGCTTGGCAGCAGCAGCCTTTTCCAGTTCAGCGCGGCGAGCTTCGAACTCGGCCACGGCGGACTGGGTGGCGCGGCGTGCGCGGCCGGTCGGGATCAGGAAGTTACGGGCATAGCCGTCCTTGACCTTGACGATATCGCCCAGGTTACCCAGGTTGACAACTTTGTCGAGCAGGATGATTTGCATGTTCGTGGCTCCTATCAGACGCGGTGCTGGTCGCTGTAGGGCAGCAGAGCCAGGAAGCGTGCGCGCTTGATGGCGGTGGTCACCTGGCGCTGGTAGATGGCGCGAGTGCCGGTCAGGCGGGCGGGGATGATCTTGCCGTTTTCAGCGATGAAGTCACGCAGGACGTCCACGTCCTTGTAGTCCACTTCTTCAACGCCAGCCACGGTGAAGCGGCAGAATTTCTTGCGCTTGAACAGCAGCGATTGGGTGTTGCGCTTGGGGCGCTTGTCTTTGTTGAAACGCTTGGGTGCAGCCATGATGGTGCTTCCTTAAGTCTGTTTGAAATCTTGGATGTGAAACACGACGCCTTTGCCGTTGCGGGTGTTGGTCAGGAACCCTTCGAACCCGAACACGCTGCCCAAGGGCTGGCGCGCCAGGGTTTCTGCCTGTGCACCGAAGGCCACGGCCCTCAGTTCCAGGTTGACCCTGCGGGTCTGCCCCATTTCCTGCTGCTCGGACTCGTGTGCGAGCGTCAGGTCTAGGGCGGGTATGCCGGCGGGGGTGTAGCGCAAGGCGGCCGTGTGGGCCAACGTTGCGTGCATCACCAGCCGGTTCATGGTTCAACCGACCTTGACACCTGCAGCAATTACGCCGAGGCCTCCTGCTGCTGAGCCTTGCGAGCTTCTTCGCGCTCGACGGCCTTCATCATGGAAGAAGGAGCGGTTTCGGCTTTCTTCTTCTGCACGGTCAGGTGACGCAGCACGGCGTCGTTGAACTTGAAGGCGTGCTCCAGCTCGGCCATCACGGCCTGATCGGCCTCGATGTTCACACACAGGTAGTGAGCTTTGGACAGCTTGTTGATCTGGTAAGCCAGCTGGCGGCGGCCCCAGTCTTCAACACGGTGGATCTGGCCGCCACCGTTGGTGATCATGCCCTTGTAACGCTCCAGCATGGCCGGAACCTGCTCGCTCTGATCCGGGTGGATCAGCAACACGATTTCGTAATGACGCATGGACTCTCCTTTTGGATGATGCGCCAAGCCATTCAGGCCAGGCGCTTTGAGAACAGCCGCCCCCTGCGTCAGGTAGGGGTACGGCAAGGCAAGCCTGCGATTATATGCCGAAACCGTCAGGCGAACCAACGAGCCCGCTGCCTGAACGGATTAGCGCGGGTAACGAATGCGTTCCACCAGGCTTTGTGCGCTGGCTGACGGCTTGGGGGTGAGCAGGCTGACCACGATCAGCACGGCAAAGCCCACGGGTACGCCAAAGATGCCTGCGGAAATGGGCTGAATGCCCCACCACAACTCCACCGGCCCCTGCAGGCCGAAGACGGAGCGCAACCAGGGTTGGGTCGTGGCCATGTAGTAGAAGGTGACGCCCAGACCGCTGAGCATTCCCATCACTGCCCCCGCTCCCGTAGCGCGCTTCCAGAATATGCCCAGCACCAGGGCGGGGAAAAAAGCGGCCGCAGCAAAAGAGAACGCCGCCGACACCAGGAAAAGGATGTCCGCAGGCTTCTGCGCCGCCACATAAGCAGCCGCCAGTGCCACCATGAGCAACAACACCTTGGAGATGGTGACCCGGCGCGCAGTGGACGCATTCGGGTCGATCATCTTGTAGTAAAGATCGTGGCTCAGCGCATTGGCGATCGTCAGCAGCAGGCCGTCTGCGGTGGACAACGCAGCCGCCAACCCTCCGGCCGCCACCAGTCCAGCGATCACGTAGGGCAGCCCACCTATCTCCGCAGTGGCCAGCACGATGATGTCACCGCCGATGGATATTTCGTTGAGCTGTAGCACACCGTCGCGGTTGATGTCGGTCACGCTCAGCAGCGACGGGTCTACCCTGTTCCATGCCGCCACCCAAGATGGAAGCTCGTTGAACGAGGTGCCCACGAGCACGTTGAATATTTCAAACTTGACCAGTACCGCCAGTGCAGGGGCCGTGAAGTACAGCAGGCTGATAAACAGCAGGGACCACGTTACCGAACGCCGCGCCTGGCGCACGCTGGGCACGGTGTAGTAGCGCATGAGGATGTGCGGCAGCGCCGCCGTACCCAGCATGAGGCACAGAACCAAAGCCAGGAAGTTCCGTCTGGAACTGTCGAATTCGACTCGCTGCTCTGGCGTACCAGCAGGGTCACCGGCGAACTGCTGTGCGTGGGGCGCCATCCCGTTGAGTGGACGAGACTTGGTTTCGGCCTCTTCCAGCTGTTTTTTCCACAAAGCCCTGGCAGATGCCTCGTCTTTTGGAACCCGAGAAAGCTCCCGCTCCGCAGATGCAATTTCGGCAGGCAGACCGTTGAAGTCACGCAAGGCTTCCACATACGCGGCGGCCTGAGCACGGTCTTGCCTGAGCGAGGCTGCGGGGCTCTCCAACTTATCCCTCAATACATCGGCTCGGTGGGTGGCGATCAGGCGCACCTCACTCTCAGACGGGTCATTGATCAGTTCCCGCTCCCGCTCAGACACCTTCGCCAACTGCACCCCATAGACCAATTGCGGCACCGGTACTCCGGTCTGTTTGGCAGACAGCCACGCCACAGGCAGCACATAGGCGATGATGAGGACAATGTACTGGGCCACCTGGGTCCACGTGACGGCACGCATCCCCCCCAGGAAGGAGCAGACGAGAATCCCACCCAGCCCGAGAAAGACGCCCAGTTCGAAAGCCACACCTGCCAGACGGGAGGTGATCAGCCCCACGCCGTAGATCTGTGCCACCACGTAGATGAACGAGCAAAGAATGGCGGCAGACATGCCCAGTAGCCGCGGCCAGGCCCCGCCGTAGCGTTCGCTGAGGAAGTCTGGAATGGTGAACTGGCCGAACTTGCGAAGATAGGGTGCCAGCAGCAATGCCACCAGGCAGTAACCACCGGTCCAACCCATGACGAACGCCAGCCCGCTGTAACCGTTCATGTACAGCGTGCCAGCCAACCCTATGAACGAGGCGGCAGACATCCAGTCCGCGCCCGTTGCCATGCCGTTGTACATGGCGGGGACCCGGCGACCGGCCACGTAATACTCCGTGGGGTCGGTTGTCCGGCACATGATGCCGATGGTTGCATACACGCCGATGGTGGCCAGGAGAAACACCAACCCGATCCACTCGCGGGGCATTCCCCACTGCTCCAGCACAGCCAGACTGGCCACGAACAGGAAAAAACCCGCTGTATACCAAAGGTACACCCGGTTGAGTTGACGCTTGAAGAGCGCGTTGCTTTCGCGTGACATGAATGGCCCTAATCCTGCGGCTCGGACAAGCCGTGAAGCCGGTCGAGTCTATCCATGTACCAAGCGTAGAAAGCAACGATCCCCACGTAGATGAACATGCAGCCCTGGGCAGCCATCCAGAAGCTGAACGGCCAGCCGAAAAAGCGAAAGCTCAGCTCGCGGGCAAAGTAGCTGACGACAAACGTCACGAAGAACCAGATCAGCAGCAAAACTGCCGTGACGCGCAGATTCGCCCGCCAGTATTTGGACCGGTGCTGTTGAGGCGTCATGCTGCAGCAGGGACGACGGTGCAATCCAGCCCAAGTTCAGCCCGGAGATGACGAGCAACCTTGGGTTCAAACGTATGCAGGTGCGCCACGATCTGCGAGGCCTGTTCCGACTCACCCTGTGCCGCATGCAGTCGCGCCAGTTGCTCCCATCCGTGGGGGCTGAATGGCTGCCGCGCTGTATTTTCCCGAAAGGCCTTCATGGCTTCTTCGGTGCGGTGCTGGCTGGCCAACGCAAGCCCCAAACCGTACCAGGCCAGGTCAAAGCGCTCGTCCAACTCCAGCGCCTTGCGAAAAGCCTCCTCGGCACCAACGACTTCACCACAACGCTCCAACAGAAAGCCCAGGTTGTACCAGGCAGCCGAGCTTGGCTCGATCAGGACGACCCTTTGCTGGTACCTCACCGCCACGTGATGCTCACCGCTGGCCCCGGCCAGGAAGGCCAAGGTCGCCAGTGCATGCGTGTCATCTGGTTTGCGTTGCAGCAACTGCTCGAAGCAACGCCGCGCCCGCGCATGCGCACCCAGCGCCAAGGCCAAGCGCCCCCACAGCCGTTGCCTAGCCTCGAACAGGGCCATCCTCAGGCATCCAACAGAAGCAGTTCCTTCACCTTCTCAACCAACTCCTTGGTCGAGAAGGGTTTCGTCATGTAGGCATTCGCCCCCAGCTCAAGTCCCTTGGCAACATCGGTGTCGCGGCCGCGGGCGGTGAGCATCAGGATGGGGGTTCGGCCCACATCGGCGCGGGCACGAACCTCCTGGCAGACATCGAATCCGCTCTTTTTGGGCATCATCACGTCCAGCAGCACCAAGGCTGGGCGGTGCTGGATGATTGCGTCCAGCGCCTCCTGTCCGTCCCGCGCCAGCTTCACGTCGTAGCCTTCCCTTTTCATCAGGAACTCCAGCGATATGAGGATGTTCGGTTCGTCATCAGCGATCAAGATAGTTGCACTCATGTATTGACTCCTGGTGTTGGTGGAGGCTCCACAGCTGCGGTCAGCACAGGCAGCAGAAAGCCAAAGCAGGCCCCCTGACCCGGCTCCGAACGCAACCACATGCGCCCCCCGAAATGCTCGACGATCTGGCGGCTGATGGGCAAACCCAGACCGGTGCCCTGTGGCCTGTCCAAACCATCGCCGCCTTGGCGGAACTTCTCAAAAACCTGGCGCTGCAATTCCAGCGCCACTCCTGGCCCATTGTCCTCCACTTCGACCGTGACGCCGTGCGACGCCGCCACCACCCGGACGTGAATCTCTCCGGTGTCGCGTGGAACGAACTTGGCTGCGTTCGACAACAAATTCAGCATGACTTGCGTGAGGCGGTCAGCGTCGGCCCGGACCATCACGGGCACATCCGGGGTACTGATGCGCACCCGTATACCTCTTTCACGCAGCATTTCGGCCGTAGTCTGCAACGACTGACGCACCAGCGCGACGATGTCGAGTTCAGTGCTGCGCCAGTCGGCATGCCCCGATTCGATCTTGGCCAGATCGAGCACCTGGTTGACCAGCCGCGTCAGGCGCTCGGTCTCGGAGACAACGATGTTCAGAAACTGCTCGCGCTGCTCAAGGGCCATCCCGGCGTCGTCGAGCATGAGTTCGGCCAAAGCCCGGATAGACGTCAACGGCGTTCGCAGCTCGTGCGTGACCGAAGACATGAAGTCGTCCTTCATGCGGTCCAGGCTTTGAAGCTGCTCGTTGGCAGCACGCAGTTCTGCGGTGGCGCGCTCAAGGGAGAGGGACTTTTCCTCCAGTTCGCGGGAGTGCAGGCGCAGCCGGTTGGCCTCTTCCAGGATGCTGATGACGTCGCGAAACTCCAGGGGTTCTTCCTGCACCACGGAGGCAACCATCACTCGGGCTGATGCGCCGCCAATGGCACCAGCCAATTGAGTCTCAACAAACTGCACGAGTTCTGGCGTGCCCTTGAGCTGTTCGACTTCCAGGCCACGCTCTCGCGCATAGCCCTCCAGCATCTGTTGCACGCGCTCCGCCCCCAAAAACCGGGCAGCCAACGGCCGCAAGGCAGCAACGCTGGCCTGGCCACGCCAGAAGATGGGTGAGACGTTGCTGGTGCGCTCGAAAACATCAACGAACAAGACAGCCTGAGTGGCTTCACGTACGGACGGCCCGCGCCAGACCGAGACAAGCACATAAGCCCCGGTGTTGAAAAGCAGGCTCCAGAAAAGCGAGTGCGTGAGGTGATCCAGCCCATCCAGGCCAAACAGTTCTTCGGGCACCAGCAGACCAATGCCCCACGGCCCTTCCTGAAGAAAGTCGACACCAAACCAACCGGTGCGAGCCAGTGAGGGCAGCAGGAGCGTATAGACCCAAACCGCAAACCCCAACAACAGACCGATGGTTGCGCCCTGGCGGGTACCACCCTTCCAATACAGCCCCCCCAGCAACGCGGGGCCAAACTGGGCCACCGCAGCAAAGCTGATGAGCCCGATGCTCGCCAAGGCGTACAACTCCACCGCCAGGTGGTAGTAGAGATAACCCAGCATCAGCAAAAGCAAAATGGCCAGCCGCCGGATCAACAGTAGCAGCCGGGTGAGGTCGGGCCCCTCCTTGTGCAGCCACTTCTGTGTGCGCAGCAACACAGGCATGACCAGATCGTTACAGACCATGGTGGACACCGCTATGGATTCGACGATCACCATGCCGGTGGCAGCAGAAAGCCCACCCACGAAGCCGAGCAATGCCAAGGCGTCCTGCGAATAGGCCAGGGGCAGCGATAGCACGTAGGTTTCCGGGTCCACCCAACTGCGGCCAAAATCCAGAAGCCCCGCGAACGCTATCGGCAAGACGAACAGATTGATGAGCAGCAGGTACAGAGGAAACATCCACGCCGCACGGCGCAGGTGACCCTCGTCCACGTTCTCCACGACCATCATCTGGAACTGCCGGGGCAACATAATGACCGCCAGCATGGCCAGCAAGGTGGTACCAAACCATTCGGCATAGGGAAACGGATCGCCCTGCCCCATCGTGAGGAGCGGTGCAAGCTCAGGTGCGGCCCGAACACGGCCAAAGATATCCTCCACCCCATCGAACACGACATAGGTGACGAACACGCCGATGGCCAGAAACGCCACCAGCTTGACCAGTGACTCCAGCGCGATGGCCACAACCATACCCTCGTGCCTCTCGGCTGCGTCCAACTGCCTCGTGCCGAACACCATGGTGAAGCCCGCTAGCCCCAACGCGAGGTAGAAGGTGCTCTCTTCCCACCACGCCCTGCTGGTGTCGAAGGGCTGGCCGAGCGGCGTGGTCAGCACTGAGTAACTCAAGGCAATGGCCTTGAGCTGCAAGGCGATGTAAGGCACGATGCCCACCACCGTGACCAGCGTGACTGCACCCGCCAGCACAGGGCTCTTGCCGTAACGGCTGGAGATGAAGTCGGCAATGGAGGTGATGCGGTACGTCTTGGCAATGCGGATCATCTTGCGCACCACCAGCCAGGCCAGGATCATCGCCAGCGTGGGGCCCAGGTAGATGGGCAGGAACCACATGCCTGCGCCCGCCGCTCGCCCAACACTGCCGAAGTAAGTCCATGCGGTGCAGTAAACCGAGATGGACAAGACATAAACCCATGCACTGCCAATGACCGAGCGCCCTTGCGCCGCACGCCTGTCGCCCCAGTAAGCCACGGCGAAAAGAAGCAGCAAGTAGGCAAATGCAACGGTGATGACCAGCGATTGAGACACGGGCTAACGGAACAGTGGGTGAAGAAAGTTCAGATCCGTCAGTCGGCTTGACGCTCTAGCTGCCAGGCGAGCACGCCGATCAGTAACGCCCATATGGCAAAAAGTGCCAGGTAAGAAAGCGGAATGTTCAGCCAATAGACGTCGCGATCCCAAAGTTCCAGCAAGGGGAAGTTGAAAAGCAGCACACCCGCAAAAAACAGCGCTACCAGGCGTTGAGAGACAAGCTTTCTTTTCACGACCTCGTCCTTGCGTGCACCGGCAATTCGGCGCTTCATTCTATGGCCAGTACCCACCCGCCGACATGGGTAGACACCCTGCAGATTGCGTTAGAAAAAACAGAAAGGGCCGACAAAGGCCCTTTCTGTCAATGTGTCAGCGGTTGCCGCACATCATTTGGCAAGTTTCTGCCAGGTGTCGACCACGGAATCGGGGTTCAGGGAGATGGACACGATGCCCTCGTCCTTGAGCCACTGGGCGAAGTCGGGGTGGTCGCTGGGGCCCTGGCCACAAATGCCGATGTACTTGCCCTGTGCACGGCAGGCCTTGATGGCCTGGCTGATGAGCGCCGTGACGGCCGGATCGTGTTCGTCGAAGTCGTGGGCGAGCAACTCCAGGCCGGAGTCGCGGTCCAGACCCAGGGTGAGCTGGGTCAGGTCGTTGGAGCCGATGGAGAAACCGTCGAAGAACTGCAGGTACTTCTCGGCCAGGATGGCGTTGCTGGGGATCTCGCACATCATGATGAGCTTGAGATCGTTCTCGCCACGCTTCAGGCCGAACTTGGCCAGCAGATCCACCACGCGCTCAGCCTGCTTGAGGGTGCGCACGAAGGGCACCATCACCTGCACGTTGGTCAGGCCCATGTCCTCGCGCA
>CAMLOF010000129.1 GCA_946481585.1 uncultured Macromonas sp.
GCGCGGTCGATGTGGTCCTGCGCCTTGCCGTGCGAGAAGTTCAGCCGCACCACGTTCACGCCCGCGCGGATCATGGCTTCGAGCATGGCGGGGTCGCTGGACGCAGGGCCCAGGGTGGCGACGATCTTGGTGGCGCGCAATGGCATGGTGCTTGTCTCCGAAGCTGAATTGAGTGGATGTTTCCCACAGCAGCGGGCACCACCCTTGTAACTGAGTTTCGATTATCGCGGATTCTGGTTACGTGTCGGTTACTGGTTTGTAGGGCGATTCCTATGCCTATGTAGGATTTCCGTGTTTTCGTTGTTTTTGACGAAAAATGTTGTGTGATGTATGGATTTTGTCGTGGTTTATCGCGAATGTGTTTGTTACGATCCGTGACAAAAGAAGGGCACACCCGTGCGAAAGACGGGGTCGCAAAGCCTCCGGTCTAACGCTTGCGCACTGCGCGAGTCACGATGGCGGGGTTGCCGACTTAGCCTGACCAGAACCTGGTCTGTCTTGTCGTCAGAGTCGCGGCGCGCTCAAGCGCCCGACTCGGCTTTGTTATCTCCACCGCTGCCGGGCGTGCCTGTTGGGTTCACGGGTACATCCGTGGGGCCACGGAAGCAACGTCCGTGCGTACCCCTGGTGTGCCGCAGCAAGAAGGTGGTGGCATGTCGTCCCAAATGTTGGTGGAAATTCAGGCAGCGCTGGCGCAAATGCAGGCTGCAGCGGAGCCTGCCGTTGCAGCCGCCGCTGACGGCCAAGCCAGCGCAGCCGTGTCTTTTGCCGATCACATGGCGGCCATGGTGCGCCACGTCGATCACCAGGGCCAGCAGGCCAATGAACGCATGGCCGCGGTGGAGCGGGGCGAAAGCGACGACCTCGTCGGCGCCATGCTCAGCAGCCAGGAAGCCGGTCTTTCCTTTTCCATGATGATGCAGGTGCGCAACAAGGTGGTGGCCGCCGTTGACGACCTCATCAAGCTGCAGCTGTGAAGAGAGCGCTCACCCCCCTGCTGCGGCAGTGGCAGCCCAAGCCCGCCTGGGGCCGCTGGCTGCGCCCGCAAGCCTGGCAGCCGCTGCTGCCCGTGCTGGTGCTGGCCATCGGCCTCACGGCGCTGGTCATGATGTTCCAGTGGAACAGCCAGGCCTCGTACAAGCCGGTGTTCGGTGCCAGCGAGAAGGTGCCCACCGCAGACATGCTGGCCGTGCTCGATGCCGAAGGCATCCCCTACCGCCTGCATCCCGAGACGGGGCAGGTGCTGGTGAGCGACGGGCAGCTCGGCCGCGTGCGCATGCTGCTGGCCGCGAAGGGCGTGGTGGCCAAGCTGCCCGAAGGCCTGGAGCTTGTGGACCGCAACGACCCCCTGGGTGTGAGCCAGTTCGTGCAGGACGTGCGCTTCCGCCGAGGCCTGGAAGGCGAACTGGCCCAGAGCATCATGGCCCTGGAGCCCGTCGCTCAGGCGCGGGTGCACCTGTCCATCGCGCGGTCCTCGTCGTTCGTGGTGAACACCTCGGACAAAAGCTCCGCATCGGTGGTGCTGGCGTTGCATCCCGGGCGCACATTGGCGCCCGAGCAGGTCGCAGCCGTCATCAATCTGGTGGCGGGCAGCGTCGCCAACCTCGATCCCCAGCGCGTCAGCGTCGTGGATCAGGCGGGCAACCTGCTGTCGGCGCACGTGGACCTGAGCGAGGGCTTCGACGTATCGAACATGGGCAACGAGTCCGCCCGCCGCATGCAGGAAGACATCCGGCGCAGCGCCCAGGCCTTGCTCGCGCCGCTGCTGGGTGAGGGCAACTTCCAGGTCAGCGCCACCGTGGAGGTGGAAAACGACCGCGTGCAGGAAACGCAGGAACGCTACGGCGACGCGCCCAAGATCACCAACGAGGCCACGCGCGAGGAGCTGGACCGGGACCGCCTGGCCTTGGGCGTGCCGGGTTCCTTGAGCAACCGGCCCGTGCCCACGCCGGGCAACAAGGGCGCGCAAGAGGGCAATACCGCCCAGCGCAGCGCCATGACGCGCCAGTTTGCCTACGACCGCACGGTCACCACCATCCAGCGTGCCCGTGGCCAGTTGCGCAAGCAGAACGTGGCGGTGGCGTTGAACAGCGCGGCAGTACCGGCTGGGCAACAAGGCTGGAGCGCGGCCGACCTGAGCCGCATGGAAGCCTTGTTGCGCGGCGGGCTTGGCATCGACGAGGCGCGGGGCGACAAGCTGGTGGTTTCGGCCATGCCATTCCCAGGCAAGCCCGAGCCGGTGGCCTGGTGGGCCGAGCGCGACACCATCAGCGACGCGGTGATGTGGGCGACCTATGCCGTGGGCGCGTTGCTGGCCTACCTGTTGCTGGCGCGGCCCCTGGTGCGTGTGCTGCAGCAGGCGGTGGCACGGCCACGCGAGCAAGAAGTGGCGTCACTGAACGCCCTGCCTTCGGCTGGTGATGACACCGTCCTGCAGCCGCGTGCCTTGCCGGAGCCGGTAGTGGCCATGGCAGCACCAGCATTGCCGGGGGGACTCGAGGCCGCCGAGCGGGGCATGCCGGTGGTGCCTTTGCTGGAGGACTACGACCTGCCTCCTCCGGGGTCCCCGGTGGATGTGATGGTGAACCACCTGCGGGTACTGGCGGGCAAGGAGCCGGAGCGGGTGGCCGAAGTCGTGAAACAGTGGGTGCAAAAAAATGCCTCAGCAGAACACTGAACAGGGCATGGCAGACGACGCGCCGCCAAACCAGCTGGAGCTGGCGGCGATCGTTTTGCTGAGCATGGGCGAGAAATCGGCCGCCGAGGTGCTGCGCTGCCTGTCGCGCGAAGAACTGCTGGCCGTTACGCAGGTGATGTCCCGCATGAGCGGCATCAAGGTTGATGAGGTGAAGAGCGCCCTGCAGCGCTTCTTCGACGACTACCGCCAGCAAAGCGGCGTGCACGGTGCGTCCCGCGCTTACCTCAAGCAGACCCTGGACCTGGCGCTGGGATCCAGCATTGCCAGCAGCGTGCTCAACAGCATCTATGGCGACGCCATCCGCCCGAAAATGGCGCGCCTGCAGTGGGCATCCCCCAAGTGGGTGGCCGACCGCATCGGTCAAGAACACGTGCACATGCAGGCGGTGTTCCTGGCCTTCTTGCCGCCCACGCTGGCCAGCGCGGTGATTGACGCCCTTCCTACCGAAGGGCGGGAGCAGGTGATCATGCAGGTGGCCCGGCTGGAACACGTCGATCACGAACTGCTGCTGGAACTCGAAGGTCTGGTCGAAAGCTGCCTGGAAGGCCTGGACACCCAGAGCGCGCGGGTCGAAGGCATCAAGCAGGCCGCCGAAATCCTCAACCGGCTGCCGGGCAACCGCCAGGCAGTGGTGGCACAACTGCGCGAGCGCGACCCCGAAGTGGTCTCGCAGATCGAGCGCAGCATGTACGACTTCTACATCCTGTCGCGCCAGAACGAGACCGTCATCACGCGCATCATCGAAGAGGTGCCGCTCGACCTGTGGGCGGTGGCGCTCAAAGGGGCGGAGCCCGAGTTGCGTCGCGCCATCCTGCAGGCCATGCCGCGCCGTCAGGCGCAGGGCTTCGAGGACACCATGCGCCGCACTGGACCGGTGCCTATGAGTCGTGTCGAGCAGGCCCGCGAATCCATCATGAACGAGGTCAAGAACCTCGCCGACGCGGGCGAGATCGAGATCCAGCTCTTTGCCGAGGCGGTGGTCGAATGAGACACTTCCGGCCCTACCGCTTTCCCTCGCTGACCCGCCTGTCCATGGCACAGGGCGCAGGCACCGGTACGGGCGAAGGCGACCCGCAGGCCGGTTGGGCGCAAGGCTTTGCCGAGGGCGAGGCGCGCGGTTACGACGAAGGTTACGCCCAGGGCCTGCAGCAGGGGCGCACCGACGGTGTGGAGCAAGGCCACCGTGAAGGCCTGCCACAAGGCCGCGCCGAGGGCCGGCGGCAGGTGCAGGAAGAATTTGCCGGCTTGGCGCGCCCGCTGGACGCCGCCGTGGCCGAGGTGCGCAAGCTGCGCGACGACTACCAGGCGGCCCTGCGCCGCGAATTGGTGGACCTCGTGGCAAAGGTGGCGCGCCAGGTCATCCGCTGCGAGCTGGCCTTGCAGCCGCGCCAGCTGCTCACGCTGGTGGAAGAAACGCTGGCGTCCATGCCAGCGTCCAACGATCAGGTCGAGGTGGCGTTCAACCCACTGGATCTGGAGCGGGTGCTCGACCTGGACCCGCAGCGCGCGCAGCAGTGGCAGCTCGTGGCCGACCCGCGCCTGGAGGCCGGTGAATGCCGCGTCAAGCGTGGCGGTCAAGAGGCCGACGCCGGGTGCCGCCAGCGCCTGCAGGCCTGCATCGACCAGATCGAGGCGCAGGTGTTTGACGAAGACTTGCCGCGCGGGGCCGCTGACGAGGTGACCGCCGAGGAGGTGGCGTCGTGATCACCGACCTCATCCGCAAGCTCGAACTCGACGAGGTGCCGGTGGCCACGCCCACGGGGCGCCTGGTGGGGGCCTCGGGCCTGTTGCTTGAGGTACGCGGTTGTCCTTTGCACACGGGGCAGCGTTGCCAGATCGAGACCGCGCACGGCCAGTGGGTGGATGCCGAGGTGGTGGGGTTCCGCGAGCAGGTGTCGTTTGTCATGCCCTTCAAGAAGCCCGATGGCCTGTCGGCAGGTGCACGGGTGCTGCCCGTGCCGCGCGGCGCGGGCCTGATGGTGGGGCCGTCCTGGCTGGGCCGCATCGTCAACGGCCTGGGCGAGCCGGTGGACGGCCTGGGGCGCCTGGGTGGCGAGCATGTGCTGGAAAACACACCGCCCAAGGTCAACCCGGTGCGCAAGCAGCCGGTGCACGAACCCCTTGACGTGGGCGTGCGGGCCATCAATGGCCTGCTGACGCTGGGGCGTGGCCAGCGCGTCGGCCTGATGGCGGGCAGCGGCGTGGGCAAGAGCGTGCTGCTGGGGTTGATCACGCGGCAGACGGTGGCAGACGTCGTCATCGTCGGCCTGATCGGCGAGCGTGGCCGCGAGGTGCGCGAGTTCATCGACCTGTCGCTGGGCCCGGCGGGCCTGCGGCGGGCCATCGTGGTGCTGGCGCCCGCCGACGAGTCGCCGCTGATGCGGCTGCGCGCCACCGAGTTGTGCCACAGCCTGGCTGCGCACTTCCGCGACCAGGGCCAGCACGTGCTGCTGCTGCTCGATTCCCTGACGCGTTTTGCCATGGCGCAGCGCGAGGTGGCACTGGCCCTGGGCGAGCCGCCTGCGACGCGCGGTTACCCGCCGTCGGTGTTCAGCCTGCTGCCGCAGCTGGTGGAAAGCGCGGGCAACGGCGAGAACCCGCGCGGCAGCATGAGCGCGATCTACACCGTGCTGGCCGAAGGCGACGACCAGCAGGACCCGGTGGTGGACACGGCGCGCGCCATTCTGGACGGGCACATCGTCATGTCCCGTGCGCTGGCCGAACGCGGCCACTACCCGGCCATTGATGTGGGCGCTTCCATCAGCCGCTGCATGGCGCTGGTGGCGCCCACTGCCCAGCAACGTGCGGCGCGCAACCTCAAGGCTTTGCTGGCGCGCCACGAACAGGTGCGCGATCTGCTGCCGCTGGGCGCCTACGTGCAGGGCGCCGACCCGCAGACCGACCGTGCCGTGGAACTGTTCCCGCGCATCGAGGCCTACCTGCACCAGGGCGTGCACGAGGCGGCCCCATTGGCCGATTGTGTGGAACGTTTGCAGGAGCTGTGCGGATGAACAAGCCACAGTCTTTGCAGACGCTGGGCCGGGTGGTCTCCCTGCGCGCTCGCGAGCAGGAGCGCATCAGCCTGGAACTGGCCCGGCAGCAGGCGCAACTGGAACGCTACCGGCGCAACGTGCAGCGGCTGGAGAACCTGTGCGAACAGAGCGGTGCCAGCGGCGCCATGCCGATTGCACTGTCGGCCAACTGCGCCGACTACAAGCAGGCCGTGATGGACCTGGCTCATGCGCAGCGCGAAGAAGCTGGTCGGCACGAGACCGAGCTGGCCACCACGCGGCAGGCTCTACACGCCGCCATGCGCAGGCACGGGGCGGTCGATCAGGCCCTGCAGCGGCGCTTGCAGGGCTGGACTTCCGAGCAGGCGGTGCGTGCACAAAAAACGCAGGATGAACTGGCTACCCAGGTCTGGTGGAGGGGGCGGACATGACGCATGCCTTCCATGCTGATTTAAGCCACGGCACCTTCGGGTCGCCTTTTACCGTACAGCCGGGGGTGGGTCCCCGGTTCACCGGAGGAACACACCATGGCTGACATCAATCCCACCACCTGGGCCACCCAACTGGCCACCGCGTACACGCAGGGTACGCAGACCCAGATCACGCAGCAGACGACGCTGGCCTCGAACACGTCCAAGGCGCTGTCCACGCTGAAGTCGGCCTTGTCCGCTTTCAACAGCACCCTCGGCAGCTTGTCTACCAAGAAGACCATGCAGGCCAACAGTGCCACGCTGAGCGACAGCACGCTGGGCACGGCCACTGCGTCGGCCAGCGCTCAAGCGGGTGACTACTCTTTCTTCGTGCAGCAGCTGGCCACGGCACACCAGGTCCGGTACGCGGGCATTCCATCGGTCACGGCCAGCGGCGCCGGGTCTCTCGTCATCAACCAGGCTGGCGGGGCCAGTTTCGCCGTTGACCTGTCCACCGCTGACAGCGATGGCGACAGCAGCGTTTCGCAGACCGAATTGGCCCGGGCCATCAACTCGGCAGCCAACAGCACCGTTTCGGCGAGCGTGGTCACCGTCAGCGGAACCTCTTATCTCACCCTGACCGCGAAGGACACAGGGGCCAGTGGTGCCATTACCCTGGACACCAGCGGCGTGAGTGACGGCGGCTTGGCCACCGCCCTGTCCAACGGCACCCAACTCACCGCGGCGCAGGACGCCATCTTCAAGATCGGCACGGAAGCCACTGGCATCACCGTGCAGCAGGCCAGCAACACGTACAGCGGCATCGCAGGACTCTCCGTCACGTTCACCAAGGCCATGGCCAACGGAGCTACGCCACTGTCCGTAACGGTTGCGACTGACAACAGCGCTATCACCGAGAAGATCCAGAAGTTCGTCGATGCTTACAACACCCTGCACTCCAAGCTGGAAGAGCTGACCGCCAGCAACGCCGACAGCAGCGCACGCGGCGTGTTCTCGTCCGATGCTGGCGTGCGTTTGCTCAAGAGCAATCTGAACAGCGCACTGCGCAAGACGTTTGGCGGCGCAACTCTGATGCAGTTGGGCGTTGAAGCTGATCGCTACGGGAAACTCAGTCTGGACAGCGACAAGCTGAAAGACGTACTCGCCACGGATCCTGCCGTGGTGGACGACGTGTTCGGCTACTCCACCACGGCCAGCAGCACAGGCCTGCTGGGCGCGATGGGCACCGAGTTGAATGCGTGGACCGGGAGCACCTCGGGTCAGATCACTCGGCGTCAGAGCATCGTGGAGAAGCAGCAGGCGAACCTTCAGACCCGCCAGACGCGGCTGGATGCGCAGTACGACGCCATGTACCAGCGCTACCTGCAGCAGTTCACACAGCTTCAGTCCCTGACCAGCCAGTTGCAGAACAGCTCAGGCTTGTTCAGCCAGTTCTCCGCCTGACGATCGTCCGACTCCATTTCCAACCACCTCTGGCACAGCCGTGAACCTCGACGCATACAGCAGCTACATGAACGTGAACCTGGGCGCCCAGACGGCTCAGGCTTCGCCTGTCCAGCTCATGCTCATCCTCGTGAATGGCCTGCAGGACGAACTGGCACGGGTCAAGGCGCACATCCAGGCGGGTCGTTACGAACTCAAGGCCAGCAGCATCGACAAGTGCACCGCCATCATCAACGGCATGTCCAGCGCGCTAGACACCGAAGCCGGGGGTGACTGGGTGGTGCAACTGGCCGAACTGTACGACTACTGCGTGCGTCGTCTGCACACGGCGGGCTTTGCTCTAGACGCAGAGCCAGTGGACGAGGTGGCGCGTCTGATGGACACGCTGCGCGAAGGGTGGGAAGGGCTGCAGCGCAACCATGGTTGAAGTGAACACATTGAACCGGCTCGCGCAAGGTCTCTTGGCCAGCGCGCAGGCACAGGACTGGCCATCCTTGCAACGGCTGGACGCCGAGATGGCCGAGGTCTTGCGCCGAGCCGTGAGCGTTCAACATCCTCCGCCGGCCTGGAGCGAAGCCGTTATCCGGTTGCGCGAGGCACACGAACAAGCACTGCAGGTCAGCAGCCGTGCCCGCGAACTGGCCCGTGACGAACTGCAGCGTTTTTGCGCCCAGCGCGAAATCGTTGAGGCGTATGCCTTGACGCAAGACATGGAGATACCGACATGAACGTGGCTTTGCCC
>CAMLOF010000130.1 GCA_946481585.1 uncultured Macromonas sp.
ATCCTGGGCGTGCACATCGTGGGCCCGATGGCTTCCGAGCTGATCTCCGAAGCCGTGGTGGCCATGGAGTTCAAGGCCAGTGCCGAAGACATCGCGCGTATCTGCCACGCGCACCCGTCGCTGTCTGAGGCGACCAAGGAAGCCGCGCTGGCCGTGGACAAGCGCACGCTGAACTTCTGAGCGCATGGCGTCGCAGGGTGAGAGCACCGGCTTCGGGCCGGTGCGTACGGCTTACGAGGCCGAACTCCAGGCGCGGGGTTACAAGAGCGACCCCGCGCAGTTGCGCGCCGTCGAGGCGCTGGAGCGTTGTGCTGCGGAGTGGACTCACTTCAAGCAGCGGCGTTCCAACGCGCTCAAGAAGTTCATCAACCGGTTGCCGATCCCACGCGGGGTCTACATGTACGGCGGGGTGGGGCGCGGCAAAAGCTTCCTGATGGATTGCTTCTACAACGCCGTGCCGCTGCGCCGCAAGACGCGCCTGCACTTTCACGAGTTCATGCGTGAGGTGCACCGCGAGTTGGCCGAACTGCAGGGCACCGTGAACCCGCTGGACGAGTTGGGCCGGCGCATGTCACAGCGCTACCGCCTGGTATGTTTTGACGAATTTCACGTGGCGGACGTGACCGACGCCATGATCCTGCACCGTGTGCTGGATGCCATGCGCAAGTACGGCATCGGCATGGTCACCACCAGCAACTTTCATCCGGACGGGCTCTACCCCGATGGCTTGCACCGCGACCGCATCTTGCCCGCCATCGCGTTGCTCAAGCAGACCATGGACGTGGTGAACGTTGACAACGGCACCGACTACCGGCGCCGTACCCTCGAGCAGGTCAAGCTTTACCATTGCCCCCTGGGGCCTGACACCGACGCTGAGATGGAGCAGGCCTTCAGCCGCCTGGCCGAAGCCCACGATGAGAGTCCGGTACTTCACATCGAGCAGCGCGAGATACGCGCCTTGCGGCGTGCTGGCGGCGTGGTGTGGTTTGACTTCCGAACGCTCTGCGGCGGGCCACGCTCGCAGAATGACTATTTGGAATTGGCCACCCAGTTTCACACGGTGTTGTTGAGCAACGTGCCGCACATGCCGGTCAAGCTTGCCTCAGAAGCTCGGCGTTTTACCTGGCTGGTTGATGTGCTTTATGACCGTCGCGTCAAGTTGATCCTGTCGGCAGAGGTTCCGCCCGAACAACTCTACACTGAAGGGCCGCTGTCGCACGAATTCCCGCGTACGGTGTCGCGGCTCAACGAGATGCAATCCGCAGAGTACCTGGCTCTGGAGCGTCGCACGGTAGACACCTCCCTCACCTGAGGGTACTCGCCTTATTTACCCGCAAGGGGCAGCAGCTTCACGATGATGAGGGAGATGTTGTCCCCTCGACCGCCAGCCCGCTTGCGGGCCTGCTGGATCAGGAACTCACAGGCTTCGCGCGGCGTGAGTTGATCCAGAACGTGCCCAAGCTCCTGCTCGGTGAAGTAGTGCCAAAGGCCGTCACTGCAGACCATCAGGCAGTCGCCAGGGCCTAGCTGGCCAACACTTTGCACGCTGATCTGGGGCTCCTGCTCTGCGCCCAGGCAGCTGAGCAGGATATTGGCGCGAGGGTCGTTCTGCGCGCGGTCTTCGGCCAGTTCGCCTCTGTCCACCAGGGCCTGCACATAAGAGTGGTCCTTGGTGCGCTGGACCAGCTTTTCCTTGCGAAAATGGTACAGCCGCGAGTCACCCGAGTGGGCCCAATGGCATTGACCGTCCGGTGCCAGCACAAAAGCAGCGAATGTGCTGTGTGGTTCCTGTTCGGCAGACACCGCAACCAGGCGGATGACGATGTGCGCCTCGCGGGCCACTTGTGTGAGGAACGTGCCCGCTGAGTCTGAGGAAACGTGGTAACGGTCAAACAACTGCTGGGCCGTCAGAAGCACTTGGTCGGCGGCTTTCCGCCCACCGCTGCGTCCCCCCATGCCATCCGCCACCACGCCGAGCAGGCAACCCTCGTCGCGAGGATGTGCGAACAAGCGCACTTGGTCTTGCTGGTAGGGCCTGTCACCTTGATCCAGGCCGGTGGCCGCGACGATTCTGTAGCCGTTTGACATGCGGAGCAGGGTTCTGGCCTTTTGGCGGGTTTTGGGAATCTCCTGCACGTATTATGAGCGTAGATGAGTGTCTCCATTCCTACGTTGCTGAGTTCTGCCGTGACTTCTTTTTTTGCGGAGGGCGGTGGCTTGGCTCATGCGCGGCCTCAATATCAGCCAAGGCCGGTACAGCAGACTATGGCCAGCGCGGTGGCGGAGGCGATTGAAAAACGGGATTGCCTGGTCGTGGAAGCTGGCACGGGCGTGGGCAAGACTTACGCCTACCTCGTCCCCTCGTTGCTCAGTGGTCAGAGGCTCCTTGTGTCAACGGCCACCAAGGCGCTGCAGGATCAGCTCTACACCAGGGACATTCCCGCAGTGGTGGATGCCTTGGGTCTGCCAGTGCGCGTGGCGTTGCTCAAAGGGCGTTCAAGCTACCTTTGCCGCCAGCGGCTCGACGAGGCTTGGCAACGGGTGCCAGGCGGGGACCGCTATGCGGCGGAGCAACTGCGGCGGGTGGAAGTCTGGGCCACATGCACCGCCACTGGCGACATGGCGGAGCTTTCCGGACTGGATGAGCGCTCGGGTGTCTGGCCATTGGTCACGTCCAACCGAGACAATTGCCTGGGTTCTGCTTGTCCTCATGCAAAGAGCTGTCATGTCAATCTTGCTCGCACGCAAGCATTGGCGGCGGATGTCGTCGTGGTCAACCACCACCTGTTCATGGCCGATTGGACCGTGCGAGAGACCGGTGTTGCCGAGCTTTTACCCTCGGTCGATGTGCTGGTGTTCGACGAGGCTCACCAGTTGCCTGACGTCTGTGTTCAGTTTTTGGGAACCACCGTCAGCGCCGGCCAGTGGCGAGACTGGGCGCGTGACGTGCATCAAACCGGCAGGCGTTTAAGCAAAGGGTGGGCGAACTGGGACGTGCTTGCTGAAGACGTCGTGAATGCGGTTCAAAAAGTTGGGGCAGAACTGCCTGTGAAGTCGGGCGATGACCAAACGGAGCGAAGGCTAGCCTGGACTGAGGAGGCTCCTGATGGCGTCAGTTCCAGCCGTTGGTGTGCGGTTGTGGAGGCTTTGCAGCAAAGCCTCTTGGCCGCATGTGAATCGCTGGCCGCATGCGCGGAAAGTGCCCCTGAACTGGCTCGTCTGGAAGAGCGGGGCCGTAAGCTGTTGCACGACTTGGAACTGGTGGTGCGCGGTTCTGAGCAGAATGACTCGGTGCGCTGGGTGTCGCCTGGCGTCAGTTTCCGTCTGAATTTGACGCCTCTGTCGGTGGCGGAAAGGTTCAGACCAGCGGTGATGCCAGAACAGCCCTCCGGCCGTAAAGCCTGGGTGTTCACGTCGGCCACTCTTGGTACAAATCCGGATTTGACTTGGTTTACCCAGGCAATGGGCTTGAACGGGGCGAACGTACTCCAGCTGGGCAGTCCCTTCGACTACAACCACCAGGCCGCAGTGTGGGTGCCGCCAGCGTTGCCCGACCCGTCTGATCGGGAGCATGCCACGCAGCTGTGCGAGACCATATGGCCCTGGATATTGAAGTTGGGAGGCCGGACGCTGCTCCTCACCACAACGTTGCGTGCACTGGAGGTTCTTGGGCGTCATCTCGCTGCGCTGAGCGAAAGAGACCTTGGCCCCGAGGTGCTCGTCCAAGGGCTGTTACCAAAAAGGGAATTGCTGGAGCGCTTTCGCCGCGCCGCGAGTGGTGGCGGGTCGGGTGCGGTGCTTGTGGCTTCCGCGTCGTTCTGGGAAGGCGTAGACGTGCCTGGGGATGACTTGCAGATGGTGGTGATCGACAAGTTGCCGTTCCCGCCGCCTGACGATCCGTGGGTTGCTGCGCGTACGGCCGCCCTGGAGGCCCGGGGGGAACGGGCCTTCAAGGCCTACTTTCTGCCCGAAGCTGCATTGGCGCTAAAGCAGGGAGCAGGGCGCTTGATTCGCAGTGAACTGGACCGCGGCTTGCTCGTGATCGGTGACAGGCGCCTGGTCACCAAGCCGTACGGAAAACCCCTGCGCTCAGCCTTGCCTCCCATGCGCTGGCTGACCAGCGAAGAAGAAGTTCAGGCGTGGCTGAGCGAACTGGTCACCACAGCTTCCACCAGGGACCTTCCTTGGTAGTGCTATTGGAAAGATAGGCGCTTTGCGGGTAGTTGGTTTCCAGCACCCGCCTAGTGTCCTTGGCCATGTCATCCATCTTCAGTGCTTCGTAGGACTTCAGCATGATGAACAGTGCCTCTTCCACGGCAGGAACGCCACGGTAGTCGGCAATTGCTGTTTGCGCACGGTTGATGGCTGCGACGTAGGCGCCGCGCTGGTAGTAGTAGCGCGCCACATGCACCTCGGATTGCGCCAACGAATTGACGATGTAGGTCATGCGCAGGCGTGCATCGGGCGCGTAGCGCGAGTCCGGGAAGCGCTCGGCAAGTTCCTTGAATGACTCGAAGGAAACTTTGGCCGCCTTTTGGTCGCGCTCTGACAGGTCCTGTTGTGACAACCAGCCGAACAGGCCCAGGTTGTCGTTGAAGTTGACGATGCCCCTGAGGTAGAGGGCGTAGTCAATGGCAGGGCTGGCAGGGTGTAGCTTGATGAAACGGTCAATGGTGACCACGGCCTGCGCCTGTTCGCCTGCCTTGTAGTGGGCGTAGGCCTTCTCGAGCTGCGCCTGCTGGGCCAGCGGGGTACCCGCTGCACGGCCTTCCAGCTTTTCAAACAACTGAACGGCTTTGTCGAAATTGCCGCTGTTGCGTTCGTCCATGGCCTCGGCGTAGAGCTTGTTCGGGCTCCAGCCAACGGTTTCATCAACAGGTTTGGAGCTGCTGGCGCAACCGGTCAGAACGGCTGCAGACAGCAGCATAGGCAGGCAGGAGCGCTTCAGGCACACAGCGGATAATCGGGGAGAAAACATCGTGCGTACACCTTTGTAGCAGCGGGACAGCGGATTGACTCAGGAAATTATATCGACGCCCCTTGATTCCACCTTGCCGACGTTGCCGGAGGTGAGCGAGGACGAGGGAGAACTGGAAGCAGCAGCCGAGCGGCGAGGGCTGGCGGTGCCTGCTGACGCCCATGGTGAACGCATTGACCGCTTCCTGGCGCAGGCCTGTCCGGAGTTCTCCCGCTCGTACTTTCAGCAGTTGCTCGACGATGGTGCGGTTGCGTTGAATGGTCGAGTAGTGCGCAAGGCCTCGACCCGGCTCAAAGCCGGTGAACGCGTTGAGGTGGAGTTGCGCCCCACCGTGCAGGCCCAGGCATTTTTGCCAGAGCCCATGGCGTTGCAGGTGGTCTACGAAGACGAGCACTTGCTGGTGGTGGACAAACCTGCTGGCCTGGTGGTTCATCCAGCGGCGGGTAACTGGATGGGCACATTGCTCAACGGCTTGCTTGCCCACCATGCAGGAGCGGCTCGATTGCCCCGTGCAGGCATTGTCCACCGCCTGGACAAGGACACCAGCGGCCTGATGGTGGTTGGCAAGACGCAACAGGCCGTGGATGCGCTTGCGGGCATGATCGCCCGGCGCGAGGTTCACCGCATCTACGTGGCATTGGCGCATGGGGTGTGGGGTGCCCAGCCAGAGGTACTTGTGGACCAGCCCATGGGGCGGGACCCGCGCAACCGTCTGCGCATGGCTGTTCTGCAGGGCGGCGTTGGCACAAAAGAGGCACAGACACGGGTGCGGCTGCTGGATCATGGGGCAGGGTGTTGCTGGGTGGGCTGCAAGTTGCACACGGGGCGCACGCACCAGATACGCGTCCACATGGCTTGGCTGGGGCACCCCCTGGTTGGTGATGCGGTGTATGGAGGCAAACCCCTGCTGGGGCTGGCTCGCCAGGCCTTGCACGCCGTGCGCCTGGTTTTCGTGCATCCGGTGACCAGCGCTGTGATGAACTTGGAGAGCCGCCTGCCAACCGACATAGCCAATGCCCTGCAAACGGCCGGGCTGCATTACAATCTAGACAAGCTCTGGCGGGTCGATCCTGCCTGACGTTACTCCCTTGACCGCTCGGCCCATTGCTGCACCACCGTGTTAGCGGCCGCCCCGGAAATTTCCGGCCACAGTCTTCTCGGACCCAGGAACATGAACACCGCGGATGCACAACGCATCCTCGAAACCGCTCTCATTTGTGCGCAGGAACCTTTGTCCCTGCGCGACATGTCGGTGCTGTTCGAGGGTGCCGTCTCCCACGACACCCTGCGTCTCATGCTGGGGGATTTGCAGCGGTCCTGGTCCAACAAAGGCGTTGAGCTTGTTTGCGTGGCAAACGGGTGGCGCTTCCAGAGCCGACCCGAGATGCGGCCGTTCCTTGACCGGCTGCACCCTGAAAAGCCGCCCAAGTACAGTCGGGCCGTCATGGAGACTCTCGCCATCATCGCCTACCGTCAGCCGGTGACGCGTGGCGACATGGAAGACATTCGTGGCGTTACCATCAACTCCGCCATCCTCAAGCAGTTGGAAGACCGCGGCTGGGTGGAGGTGATCGGTCACCGCGAGACGGTAGGGCGCCCAGCCTTGTATGCCACCACGCGCCAGTTCCTTGATGATCTGGGCCTTCCGTCCCTGGATGCGCTGCCGCCGCTGGAAGCCGGGGAGTTGCCGCAAGACATGCTGAGCGATCTGGATTTCGGTCAGCCAGAAGCCGTGACCGAAACAGAGACCGAGCCGACGGCGCAAGCCGGGCACAACCTTCAAGAAGCAGAACATGAACCACCCACCGCGTGATCCCCACCCTGACCAAGGCGCGCCCGAGCCCGAGTTGTTCGAGGAAGTTGTCTCCGGAGCGTTTGACGCCGAGCAGGAGGCAACTGAGCCCGCAGTCGGCAAGCGCGTGCTGCAGCCACAGGTGGACACGCCCAAGCTGCACAAGGTGTTGGCGCAGGCGGGTCTGGGCTCGCGCCTGGAAATGGAACAGATGATTCTGGAGGGGCGTATCTCCGTCAACGGCGAGCCCGCTCACATTGGGCAGCGCATCCAGTACGGCGACTCGGTAAAGATCAACGGCAAGCCCATTCGCGTGCGCATTGCCCCGCCGCCGCCCCGGGTGTTGGCCTACCACAAGCCTGCTGGTGAGGTGGTGACCCACGACGATCCTCAGAACCGCCCCACGGTATTCCGTCGTTTGCCCAAGCTGCACACCGGCAAGTGGCAGTCGGTCGGGCGGCTGGACTTGAACACCGAAGGCTTGCTGTTGTTCACCAACTCTGGCGAACTGGCCAACAAGCTGATGCACCCGCGCTTCGGCCTGCAGCGCGAGTATGCGGTCCGCGTCCTCGGCGCCTTGAGCAACGAGGAAAAACAGCGCCTGCTCGACGGCGTGCAATTGGACGATGGTCTGGCCCAGTTTCAATCGATTGAGGATGGCGGCGGCGATGGCGCCAACTGCTGGTACCGCGTGACGATTGCCGAGGGGCGTAACCGCGAGGTCCGGCGCATGTTTGAGGCAGTCGGGCACGCAGTCAGCCGTTTGATTCGTATTCGTTACGGTGCCGTGGTGTTGCCGCGCGGCTTGCGCCGTGGTGTATGGCTTGAGCTGGATCACCGCGACATCGAGCGGCTGACCCAAGCGGCAGGCATGGAGCGCCAGGCGCAGACGCAAGGGCCCAAGCAGACGCAACCGCCTCGGCGCAGCCGTGGCAAGGGGCCGCGCCCCAGCGCGCCCAAGCTGGTGGATGGGCCTGCCTTGCCCCAGGGTGCTGGCAAGAAGCGTTTTACACCCCGTGGCGCAGCCAACGGCGAGGGGGGGCAGCCTGACCCCATGAAGACAAGCTATGGCTACATCGGGGCTGAGGCCCGTCCCCGCCCGTCCGGTGGGCCTGGCGGGCGTCCGGGGCAGGGTGGGCAGCGCAGGCGCCAGGGTGGCGGGCGCTGAGCCCGCTTGGGTCACATCAAACTGTTAGAATCAAAGGCTTTGCTGACTTTGTCTTTCCAACAAATCCCAAGGTAATACCATGGCTATCGAACGCACCCTCTCTATCATCAAGCCCGACGCCGTCGCCAAGAACGTCATCGGCCAGATCTACTCCCGTTTCGAGGCCGCTGGCCTGAAAGTCATCGCTGCCAAGATGGCTCACCTGTCCCGTGGCGAAGCCGAGCAGTTCTACGCCGTGCACAAAGAGCGTCCCTTCTTCAAGGACCTGGTTGACTTCATGATCTCCGGCCCTGTGATGATCCAGGTGCTGGAAGGCGAAGGCGCCA
>CAMLOF010000131.1 GCA_946481585.1 uncultured Macromonas sp.
AGCACCGGAATGTGCGAGTGCGTCAGCACCTGCTGGGTTTCGCTGCCCAGCAGCAGGCGCTTGAGGCCACGGCGCCCGTGCGAAGCCATCACAATCAGGTCGGCCTTGTGGCGCTTGGCTGCTGCGATGATCGCTTCGGCAATCAGGTCTGATTTCACGGTCGCGGCTTTCACCTTGACGGCCTGCTTCTGGCCTTGCGCCTTGATGGCATTGACCACTTCCAGCGCCTCGTCCTGCCATTGCTTCTCGATGCGCTTGACTTCTTCTGCCGCCAGAGCAACGCCACCCTCGAAATAGGTCTGAGGGTAACGCGGCACCACCTTCAAGGCCACCACTTCTGCACCGGTGATGTCGGCCAGCCCCAGGGCATGTTCAACCGCCATGTTGGACAGTTTTGACCCATCGGTGGCCACCAGAATCCGCTTGTACATGAGAATCTCCTCGCTGGGTTGTGTGATATGGCCTATTGTGGTCACAAACGGCCCTGGCGCAAGCGGGTTGACGCCAATGGCCTTGACCTAAATCAACCGTGTTGCAGTTCCCTTGAGTTAGTCTTGCCCAATGTCAGATTCCACGGCGGTTCGTTCGTTACCCCCCTCCCAGGTGCCGTGGCCAGGTGCAGAGCATCGCGGGCCTCTCACCGTCGATGACGACTTCGCCGTGCTTGACGATCCTGTGGAGCAGCAGGATTTCACCCAAAGTTGCGATGTCGACGGTCGCCCCCTTCGGGAGTCCGTGCTGATGGTGCAGGGCATGTACTGCGCGGCTTGTGCCGATGCGGTGGAATCCGCCTTGTTGGGTCGTCCGGGTGTGGTCTCGGCGCAGGTGCATGCTGCCACCCGCCGTCTCACCGTGCGCTGGGACCCGGCGAATACGCGGGTCTCCGAACTGGCGCGTGCCGTGGGAGACACCGGCTACCGGCTGTTGCCCATGCAGCAGGCGCTCAGCATCAGCGAGCGTCTGGCCGAAACCCGCAAGGCGCTGTGGCGCCTGTTCGTGGCGGGTTTTTGCATGATGCAGGTCATGATGTACGCGTGGCCGGATTACGTCACCGAGCCCGGCGAAATTCCCGCCGACATCATGCAACTCCTGCGCTGGGCCAGCTGGGTGCTCAGTCTGCCGGTCGTGCTCTTCGCCAGCGGCCCCTTTTTCCAGAGCGCCTGGCGCGACTTGCGGCGGGGCAGAGTAGGCATGGACACGCCGGTCTCCATCGGCATCCTCGTCACCTTTGTTGCTAGCAGCGCAGCCACATTTGACCCTTCCGGCCCATGGGGCAGCGAGGTCTGGTTCGACTCGCTGACCATGTTCGTCTTCTTCCTGCTGGGCGGGCGTTACCTGGAGTTCAAGGCGCGCGACCGCACGGCAGGCGCCCTTGACGCACTGATGAACCGTTTGCCTGAGCGCTGTGACCGCCAGACGGCGGCAGGCGGTTTTGAGCCGGTTTCCCTCAAGCGCCTGTTGGTGGGCGACGTGGTACGTGTGCAGGCGGGCCAGGCTTTTCCTGGCGATGGCGTGGTGCTGAGCGACGGGGCAACGGTGGACGAGGCCTTGCTGACGGGCGAGTCTCATCCGGTCACCCGCAGCCGGGGTGAAACTGTGGTGGCGGGCAGCTACAACCTCGCAGGCCCCGTGCTGGTCAGGCTGGACAAGCTGGGCCGCGACACCCGCTTCGCCCAGATAGTCAACCTGATGGAGCAGGCCTCTACCGAAAAGCCCAGGCTGGCCCGGCTGGCCGACCGCATTGCCGCCCCATTTCTGGTGCTGGTCTTGCTGGCGGCTGCGGTGGCAGCGGCCTACTGGTGGCAGATCGACCATTCACGCGCGCTGGCGGTTGCCGTGGCGGTGCTCATCGTCACCTGCCCGTGCGCGCTGTCTCTGGCCACACCAGCAGCCATGCTGGCTTCTGCCGGTGCGCTGGCGCGTCAAGGTGTGCTGGTGCGCCGCCTTCAGGCTTTTGAGGTGCTGGCCGGGGTGGACACGGTCGTTTTTGACAAGACTGGCACGCTGACGCAAGACCGGGTGGTGCTGCGTGAGGTGCGCTGCCGCGAAGGGTGGTCCACCGAAGATGCCTTGCGCGCGGCGTGGCCACTGGCAAGCGTTTCTCTGCACCCCGTGTCCAAGGCCATTGCGCGCGCTGCCGAAGCGCGTGATCCGGGGCAGTTGCCAGGTGGTTTTCAGCAGGTGCAAGACGTGGCGGGGCAGGGCATGGCTGTGCCGCGGCCGAACGGTGGCTGGTTGCGCCTGGGGTCTGCCCAGTTCTGTGGGTTGAATCAACAAGCCCTGCTGGCCCAGGGGCGCAGCGAGGCTGACACGCCCTGCGCCTATCTGGCGGATGAAACGGGCTGGCTGGCCACTTTTGTGTTGGATGAGGGCATCCGCGAAGATGCGGCAGAGGCTGTTCGCCGTTTGCATGCCGAAGGTTTTCGCACCCGCCTCTTATCGGGTGACCGGCGCGCGGCCGCCGAGCGTGTTGCGCGTCAGTTGGGTATCTCTGAGGTGGTGGCCGAAGCCAGCCCGGAGCGCAAACTGGCCGAAATAGTCTCCATGCAAGAGCAGGGGGCTCGTATCGTCATGGTGGGCGATGGCCTCAACGATGGCCCGGTGTTGGCTCGCGCCGACAGCTCCTTCGCACTCGGGCATGGCGCGCCGCTCACGCAGGCGCAATCCGATTTTGTCGTGCAAAGCGGGCGGTTGATCGAGGTGGTCGATTCGCTGTTGCTGGCGCGCCGCACCATGGCCATCGTCCGGCAGAACCTGTGGTGGGCGGCTGCCTACAACGCTGTCTGCGTGCCGCTGGCGCTGGCTGGTTACATGCCGCCTTGGCTCGCTGGGCTGGGTATGGCGGCCAGTTCCCTGCTGGTCATTGGCAACGCCATGCGTCTGTCACGCATTCGGGTCAAGCTCACACATCCAACGCCCTGAAACAAGGAGCACCATGAACCTCCACGCTCACATTGGCTCGCTGCCCCCCGAGGGTGCGCATCCCTCCCTTGAGACGGCTCGGCGGGAGGTCTGACCATGGAAATTCTCTATCTCCTGATCCCCCTGTCGGTGATCCTTGTTCTTGGAATCATCGGCTTGTTCTGGTGGGCCCTGCAGTCGGGGCAATTCGACAACATCGAGCGCGAAGGTGAACGCATTCTTCGGGGCGATTGATCTAAGTCAAGCCGATTTGCCAGGGGGCGTCGGATACTGCATCGTGGTGATATTTATGAGGAGTTTGGTATGTCCGTAACAACAACGGGCTCCCTGGAGGGGGTCTATAACGACAAGGTCGTCAGGCAGTTCTCCATCATGGCCGTGGTCTGGGGCGTGGTGGGGATGCTGGTTGGCGTCATCATTGCCGCCCAGTTGACCTGGCCGGAGCTCAACCTGGGCATCGAGTGGCTGAGCTACGGCCGCTTGCGCCCGCTGCACACCAACGCGGTCATCTTCGCGTTCGGTGGCTGTGCCCTTTTTGCAACGAGCTACTACGTCGTCCAGCGCACCAGCCAGACGCGCCTGTTCCTCGGCCCCCTGGCTGCCTTCACCTTCTGGGGCTGGCAGCTCGTCATCGTCGCCGCCGCCATCTCCCTGCCGCTGGGTTACACCCAGGGCAAGGAATACGCCGAACTCATCTGGCCGATCGACGTGCTGATCGCCGCCGTCTGGGTGGCCTACGCCATCGTCTTCTTCGGCACCGTCGGTACCCGCAAGGTGCGCCACATCTACGTGGCCAACTGGTTCTTCGGCGCCTTCATCCTCGCTGTCGCCCTGCTGCACATCGTCAACAGTGCAGCACTGCCCACCGGCCTGCTGCACTCCTACTCCGCCTACGCTGGCGTGCAGGACGCCATGGTGCAATGGTGGTACGGCCACAACGCCGTGGGCTTCTTCCTCACGGCTGGCTTCCTGGGCATGATGTACTACTTCATCCCCAAGCAGGCCGAGCGCCCGGTCTATTCCTATCGCCTGTCCATCGTCCACTTCTGGGCGCTGATCTTCACCTACATGTGGGCGGGTCCTCACCACCTGCACTACACCGCGCTGCCTGACTGGACGCAATCCGTCGGCATGGTGTTCTCCCTCATCCTGCTGGCACCCAGCTGGGGCGGCATGATCAACGGCATCATGACCCTGTCCGGCGCATGGCACAAGCTGCGCGACGACCCCATCCTGCGCTTCCTGATCGTGTCCCTGTCGTTCTACGGCATGTCCACGTTCGAAGGTCCGATGATGTCCATCAAGACCGTCAACGCGCTGTCTCACTACACCGACTGGACCGTCGGCCACGTGCACTCCGGTGCGCTGGGCTGGGTGGGTCTGGTTTCCATGGGTTCTCTGTACTACCTGGTGCCGCGCCTGTTCGGCCAGAAGCAGATGTACTCCAAGTCGGCCATCGAGCTGCACTTCTGGGTGGCCACCATCGGCATCGTGCTGTACATCGCCGCCATGTGGATCGCCGGTGTCATGCAAGGTCTGATGTGGCGCGCCGTGAACCCCGACGGTTCGCTGACCTACACCTTCGTCGAATCCGTGAAGGCCACCTTCCCGTTCTACGTGATCCGTCTGCTGGGTGGTCTGCTGTACCTGGGCGGCATGTGCGTCATGGCCTGGAACGTCTGGATGACCGCGCGTCAAGGCCTCAAGGCTGGCGCCGTGCCCCAGGTCAAGATCCCCGCTGCTACCGCTCACGCCTGAGGAGGACAACAAAATGGCACAACACAACGAAGCGCCCAAGGGCTTTACCCATGAGCGGATCGAGACCAACAACTTCCTGATGATCGTTCTGATCGTCCTGGTGATCGCCGTTGGCGGTCTGGTCGAGATCGTTCCTCTCTTCTTCCAGAAGTCCACCACGCAGCCGGTTGAAGGCCTCAAGCCCTACACCGCCCTGCAGATCGCTGGCCGCGACATCTACGTCAAGGAAGGCTGCTACGGCTGCCACTCCCAGATGATTCGCCCCTTCCACGCCGAGACCATGCGCTATGGCCACTACTCTCTGGCGGGTGAGTTCGTCTACGACCGCCCGTTCCAGTGGGGTTCCAAGCGCACTGGCCCCGATCTGGCTCGTGTGGGTGGCCGCTATTCCGACGAATGGCACCGCGTGCACCTGAACAACCCGCGTGATCTGGTGCCCGAGTCCAACATGCCCGCCTACCCCTGGCTGGAGCGCAAGGAAGTTGACGCCGGGGTGTTGCCTGCCCGCATGAAGGCGCTGCGCACCCTGGGTGCTCCTTACTCCGACGAGGAAATCGCCAAGTCGGTCGAGGAAGTCAAGGGCAAGACCGAGATGCAGGCAGTGATTGCCTACCTGCAGAGTCTGGGCACATCGGTCAAATGAACGAACGGAGGGCTCTGAAATGGATGTGAACGACCTGCGAAGCATCGTCACCGTGGTCAGCCTGGTGACTTTTCTGGGCATCGTCTGGTGGGCTTGGTCCAAGCGCAACCAGTCCCGCTTTGAAGATGCAGCCCAGCTGCCCTTCAAGGACGAATAAAGAGCCACCTCAAGAAGAGAATCATCATGAGTGACTTTACTAGCGATTTCTGGCACCTCTATGTGGCTGGTCTGACGTTCGTCAGCATCATTGCCTGCCTGATCCTCCTGTGGATCAGCGGCACCACCAAGGTCAAGGCACACGACGACAACACCACCGGCCACGTGTGGGACGGCGACCTGCGTGAGATGAACAACCCGCTACCCAAGTGGTGGGTATACCTGTTCGTCATCACCGTGGTGTTCGCTCTGGCCTACGGCGCGCTGTACCCCATGTTCGGCAACATCCAGGGCAAGCTGGGCTGGTCTTCCACCGGCCAGCACGCCGCCGAGGTGAAGAAGAACGCCGAAGCGATTGCCCCGATCTACGCCAAGTTCAGCGGCATGCCCCCTGAAAAGCTGGGTGGTGACGCATCTGCCATGGCTGTTGGCGAGCGCCTGTTCATGAACAACTGCGCACAGTGCCACGGTTCTGACGCACGCGGCAGCAAGAGCTTCCCCAACCTGACCGACAACGACTGGCTCTGGGGCGGCGACGCCGAAGCGATCAAGACCACCATCACCAATGGTCGCCAAGGCATGATGCCCCCGATGGCTGCCGCCGTGGGCACGCCTGAAGACGTGGTGAACGTTGCCAACTACGTGCTGAGCCTGTCTGGCAGCCCGCATGACAGCGTCAAAGCCACGCTGGGCAAGCCCAAGTTCGCCGCATGTGCAGCCTGTCACGGCAGTGAAGGCAAGGGCAACCCCACGCTGGGTGCCCCCAACCTGACCGACAACACCTGGCTGCATGGCTGGGGCGTTGACGCCGTTGTCAAGATGATCAACGAGGGCAAGACCAACGTGATGCCTGCGCAGAACGCCAAGCTGACCGAGCAGCAGATCCATGTTCTGACCGGTTACGTGATGAGCTTGTCCAAGAAAACGCAGAACTGAGTAGTTGACTGAAGACTAGCCGTGAGTTCCCAGGTTCCAGATTCCAGCGCCGCTGCTGCCAGTGACGACGATGTCATCGTCTCCTTGTACGCCTCGAGACAGAAAATCTATCCCCGATCCGTCTCCGGGTTGTTCAGCAAATGGCGCTGGGCTCTGGTCTGGCTCACGCAAATCGTCTTCTACGGATTGCCCTGGCTGGAGTGGAATGCCCGCCAGGGCGTTCTGTTTGATCTCGAAGCCCGTCGTTTCTATATCTTTGGCCTGGTTCTTTACCCCCAGGACTTCATTTATCTGACCGGTCTGCTGGTCATCTCGGCGCTGGCCCTGTTCTTGTTCACGGCGGTTGCCGGTCGTTTGTGGTGCGGTTATGCCTGCCCCCAAACCGTCTATACCGAAATTTATCTCTGGATTGAAAAGAAGGTCGAGGGTGACCGTTCCGCCCGCATGCGGTTGGACCAGTCGGCCTTGTCCCTGGAAAAATTCGGCAAGAAGTGGCTCAAGCACTTCCTGTGGGTAGCCTTCGGCTTGTGGACCGGGCTGACCTTTGTGGGTTACTTCACCCCCATACGCGAACTGGGCAGTGCCGTGCTTGCCTGGGATCTGGGGCCCTGGCAGAGTTTCTGGATCTTTTTCTACGGTTTTGCCACCTACGGCAACGCCGGTTTCCTGCGCGAGCAGGTCTGCAAATACATGTGTCCCTATGCGCGCTTCCAGAGCGCCATGTTCGACAAGGACACCATGGTCGTCACCTACGACGACAAGCGCGGTGAGCCTCGCGGCGCGCGTTCGAAGAAGGCCGATTTCAAGACATTGGGTTTGGGCTCCTGCGTCGATTGCACACTGTGCGTGCAGGTCTGCCCAACCGGTATCGACATACGCAAAGGCCTGCAGTACGAGTGCATCGGCTGCGGTGCCTGCATCGACGTCTGCGACGACGTCATGGACAAGATGGGTTACCCGCGCGGCCTCATCAAATATTCGACCCAGAACGGCATCGCCAACAACTGGACGCGTGCGCAGATGATTCGCCGTGGCCTGCGCCCTCGAGTGCTGGTGTATTCGGGCATTCTGCTGGCCATCTGCGTGGCGTTGGGTGTCAGCCTGTTCCTGCGCACCCCATTGAAGGTGGATGTCATCCGTGACCGTGGTGCCTTGGCTCGCATGGTGGAGCAAGGCCGCATCGAAAACGTCTACCGCCTGCAGGTCATGAACGCCACCGAAGCGGCGCAGACCTACCAGCTCAGTGTTTCTGGCTTGCCGGGTATCGTCATTGCCTCTGAACCCAGTGTTGAAGTCCGACCCACCGAGGTCCGTTCAGTGGCCGTGCGTGTCCAGGTGCCACCGGGAACCGCCGACTCGGGCTCACATCCCATCCATTTCGAGGTTCAGTCCACGAGCGACAAGAGTATCCGGGTAGATGAAAAATCGGTCTTCCTGATTCCCCGTTGATCCGCCTGGAACGCCCAAACACAAGTTTGCAAACCATGAGTACCGCCGCCCCCGCTCCCGCCATGACCAACGCTGCCGCTCGTGTTCCGCAGCGCTGGTACAAAGAACCTTACGTCTGGCTGGTCGTAGGCGGGCCGCTGGCCGTGGTGCTGGCGTCGATCGTGACCGTTACGCTGGCCATTCGCAACCCAGATCCGGTGCTGCAGCAGCCAAAGCCCACCCTCAAGGTGGAAAGTCCGGCGGAAGGGGAGCTTTCCCCAGAGCAGCGCAAGGCCGCAGAGCTGAGCGTCATGCCCGCAGGACAGGCGCGAAACCATGTGGTTTCGCCTA
>CAMLOF010000132.1 GCA_946481585.1 uncultured Macromonas sp.
CCTTCCTTGCTGCCGCAGTCGTAGCGCTTGCCCGCGTAACGGAAGGCGTACACCTTCTGCGTGGTCATCAAGCCCGCAATGCCGTCGGTGAGCTGGATTTCACCACCCACACCACGCGGCTGGTTACGGATCTGGTCGAACACCTCGGGGGTGAGCACGTAGCGCCCGGCCACGCCCCAGTTGGAAGGGGCCACCTCGGGCGCGGGTTTTTCGACGAACTGGCGCACGTCCATCAGGTCGTCGCTCAAGAATTCGCCCGCCACAATGCCGTAGCGCTTGGTGTGCTCATGCGGCACTTCCTGCACCGCCACGATGGAGCTGCCCAGTTCGGCAAACCGCGCCGTCATCTGCGCCATCACGGGCGGCTCGCCCACCATCAGGTCGTCGGCCAGCAGCACGGCAAAGGGTTCACCCGCCACCAGCGGCTCGGCGCACAGCACGGCGTGGCCCAGACCCAGGGCGCGCGCCTGGCGCACGGCAATGCACACCATGTCGTCGGGCTTGACGGAGCGCACCAGGTCCAGCAGCGCCTGTTTCCCTGCGTCCTCCAGTTCGCGCTCCAGTTCGTAGGCCATGTCGAAGTGGTCGTCGATGGCGCGTTTGTGCCTGCCGGTCACGAAGATCATCTCGCGGATGCCTGCGGCGTATGCCTCTTCCACCGCGTACTGGATGAGCGGCTTGTCAACGACGGGCAGCATCTCCTTGGGCATGGCCTTGGTGGCGGGCAGGAAACGCGTGCCCATGCCAGCGACGGGAAACACGGCTTTGCGTACGGGGGTATGACTCATGCGAAAGGGAGAGGATTCAGGGTTCGATTTCGATGCGGTTCGGGCCTTCGCCCGGCGTGGCTTCCAGCGCACGCTGGGCGGCCACCACCATCTCGGGGGCCAGATCGTACAGCGGCGCGCCTGGCTGGGGCGTGCGGCCATGTACGCCAATGCTCACCGTCAGTGCGTGCTTTTCACCCGCCACGTCGAATGGTTGTGAGCTGGTCATCTGGCGCAGGTCTTCCACCAGCACCAGCGCACTGGCCACATCAGCGTCGGGCAGCACCACCAGAAAGCGCCCGCGGTCCCAGTGGCCCAGCAGGTCGTGACTGCGCACGCGCGCCGCCATGCGCTGGGCCAGGTTGCGCTCCAGGTCGCCCGTACGCGCAGGCCCCAGGCGTGCGGCCAGCGCAGCAAAGCCGTCGATTTCGACGACCAGCACCGTGACGGGGTGACGCAGGCGGTCAGCCAGTGACAGTGTCCGGCCCAGTGCCTCCAGCATGGCCTGCTGATTGAGCAGGCCGGTCTGCGGGTCGCGCAGGGCCAGGGTGGTCAACTGGCGGTCACAACGGCGCCGCACACTCCGCGCCGCAAGCAAAGCCCCCACCGCCATGGCCAGCAAGGCCACAGACAGCAAGAGAATAGGCGGGAAGGTCATGACAGAGACAATGGTTGCGCCACTCTGGCGGAACCAGACCACCTTTGGGCGCAGCCTGTATGTTACAGGGCGCCCGGGCTGCCCCGCCAAGGGCGGCAGGGCAATCCACCTTCGCTCAGGAAGCGTCTGGTTGCGCAGCCGGGGCGGCGCGCCGGAACGCGTCCAGCTCGCTGCAGGCGGTGTCCACCGCACGGATCAGAGGGTAAGGCGCCAGGTCCACCTTGAAGCGGCGCGCACTTTCCACCTGGGGCACAAGGTAGCAGTCGGCCAGGGTGGGCGTGGCGCCAAAGCTGAAGCGGCCGCGTTTAAGGTCCGCCGCCAGCAGCGCCTCGTAGGCGTCAAAGCCTGCGGTGATCCAGGTGCCGCACCAGGCGTTGATGGCGTCCTCGTTGGCACCGAACGTCTTGCGCAGGTACTCCAGGATGCGGCGGTTGTTGATGGGGTGGATGTCGCACCCCACCAGAGCCGCCAGGGCACGCACGCGGGCACGACCGTCCGCATCAGCTGGCAGCAGCGCAGGCGTCGGGTACTGTTCCTCCAGCCATTCGATGATGGCTGGCGACTGGATCAGCACTTGCGTGCCCGTGTCCAGCGCGGGCACCAGCTGCTGCGGATTCACCGACTTGAAGGCGTCCTTCAAGTGCTCTTCCTTGCCCAGGTGCACGGCCAGGTACTCGTAGGGCAAGCCCTTGAGGTTGAGCGCGATGCGCAGGCGGTGGGACGTGCCGCTGCGCCAAAAGTTGTAAAGCTTCATGATTTCAATCAACTGCGGGCAAAGGAAGCGAGTTCGTGCTCAGTGCGGCGCCACGGGGCGGCACCAGAGCGCTTCTGCTCATCGGCACCAAAAGGGTCAGGAGCATGCCAAACACACCCAGACCGGCGAGCACGTAAAAGATAGTGTTGAGTTCCAGACCCAGACTGATCAGCAAGCTTCCCAACATGGGCCCACCAATCCCCCCAAGGCGGCCAAAGCCTGCACACCAGGCCACGCCTGCCGCACGCACGTTGGTGCGGTAGAAGTTGGCCACAAAACCGTAGATGAGCGTCTGTGTGCCACTTGTACCCAACCCCACGACGGCGACGATGCAGAGCAAACCGGCCAACGGGAAGCCCATGGTCAACAAAACAAGCGCCGTGGCACCGATCGCAAAAGTGGCAACGACCACGGGTTTGGGCCCGAAACGGTCGGCAAACCTGGACGCCAGCAAAGCACCAAAAAGCGAGCCGCCGTTGAGCACCAGCAGGAAGGACAGCGAGCCTTTGGCATTGAACCCAGCACGCAGCATCAGCTCGGGCAGCCAGGTATTCAATGAATAGACCAGCAGCAGTCCGGTGGCACTCATCATCCCCAGCACAATTGTGGCTGCAAGGTAGTACTGGCTGAACAGTCCAGCGAAGCCCGCTCTGCCTGCGGCGACCGTGACCCCTGGGGCGTCGGCCTGCGGCAGGGGCATGCCTGTGCGCTCTGACAAGGCACGAGCCTCCTCCATCCGCCCGCGTGACACGAGCCATGCCACGGACTCCGGCATCTTGAAATAGGCCAATGGCAACAGAGTCACAAGTGGCAGCGCGCCCACCCAGAACATGCCACGCCAGCCGATGTGCTCCATCAACAGAATCGCCAGCAGTGCAGACATCAAGCTGCCCAGTGGAATGCCGCCGTTGGTGATTGCATTGATGGTGTTTTTCTTGTCACTCGGGGCGTATTCGGCTACCAGCGCGGCAGTGGTGGCAACGAGCGATCCGATGCCCAACCCGGTCATCAGGCGCAACCAGCCAAAGACCTGCGTGTTCTCGGCCATGGCGGTCAATGCCATGCCTACCGAGAACCAGGCGTAGGAGATCAGCATTACCTTGCGGCGCCCGATCAAATCCCCCACCATGCCCGCCATCAGCGCACCCAGCATCACTCCCAGCAACGCATAGCTGCCCAACATCCCAGCAGTGGCGGGTGTAACCACGCCTAGCTGGGATGGGTCCCGCAGGAATGTGGATACGACTGCGCCGTAAACGACCAGGTCGTATCCGTCGAACACCAGCCCCCACGTCGCCAATGCAATCACCCAGCGAACCGTGTTTCGACGCTTGTACTCCTTTGCAGCGTCGTCCTTCATCAATGTCATGCTCTGTTCCTCGCAACGGGCAGCGTGCAGCCGGCGCCCACGACAAATTCCGGGAGCACGCAGTACTGCGGCTCCCGGTCCATCGCTATTCAGTTATTGGGGGGTTACTCCGCCGGTCCGACGTTCAGCACGATCTCGGCAATGCCTTCCACCCGGCCGGTGATCTTGTCACCCGCCACCACGGCGCCCACGCCTTCGGGCGTGCCGGTGTAGATGATGTCGCCCGGCTGCAGGTGGTAGTAGGTGGAGAGGTCGGCGATGATCTCGCGGATGTTCCAGATCAGCTTGTCCACGTCAGACGACTGCTTGGTCTGACCGTTGACCTCCAGCGCAATGGCGCCCTTGTCCACCACCACACCCTCCATGGGCACGATCTCGGAGCACACCGAACCCTGCTCGATGTCCTTGCCGGTATCCCAGGGGCGGCCCTTGTCGCGCGCCACCAGTTGCAGGTCGCGGCGGGTCATGTCCAGGCCGGCGGCGTAGCCGTAGACCAGTTCATGGGCGTTGGCCTCGCTCACGCGGAAGCCCGGCTTGCCGATGGCCAGCACCAGTTCCATTTCGAAGTGGTAGTTGCTGGTGCGCGGCGGGTAGGGCACGGTGGCGCCGCTTTCCACCAGCGTCTGGGGCGACTTGGTGAAGTAGAAGGCCTGCTCCACGCTCTTGTCCACGGGGCGGCCCATTTCCACCGCGTGGGCATGGTAGTTGCGGCCCACACAGAAGATGCGGTTGACGGGGAAGCGCTCGGTCCTGCCGCGCACGGGCAGGGACTGGACGGGGGGCGGGTTCCAGAGGTAATTGCTCACTTGCTTTCCTGTTGGGCGGTGCTTCGCGGCGGCTCAGCCGCGGTTTTCAAAAACGCCCAGCTTGCGGTGCAGGGGCGATTCGTCTGCCATGAAGATGAAGGACGGCTGGTCGGCCGAGAGGTTCTTCAGCGTCACCTCGGTGTAACCGGGGGCGCAGCAGGTGTCGGCCTCGCTCAGGGTGAAGGTGGACTCGGCGATGCGCGCCTCGCTGCGGCCTTCGATCTGGTGGAACACCACGGCGGGCGAACGCACGGGCAGGCGCAGGGTCTGGCCGGGTTTGAGCATCAGGGCGTAGAAGCCCAGGATGTTCTCGGCGTCGTCACCCGTTTCGGGGTTGACGTAGGTGACTTGCACGCACTCCTGCTCGGGCTGGTCGGCCGCCAGCGACAGCAGCGCGGCGCGGGTGTCGGCCCAGGGGTAGCGCAGCATGGGGTAACGCTTGTCGCTGCGCTGGAACACGGTGGTGGGCACCACGCCCGCGCGGGTCCAGGCGCGTTCACCCCGGCTGGGGTTGACCTGCTGGCGTTCGCCGTTGATGTGGTAGCTGGCCTCCATGTAATAGACCAGCGGCAGGTCCAGCACGTCCAGCCACACCACGGGCTCGTTGCCGTCGTGGCCGTGCTCGTGCCACAGGCCGGTGGGCGTGAGGATGAGGTCACCCCGGCTCATGGGGCACTTCTCGCCGTCCACGGTGGTGTAGGCGCCCTCGCCCTCCACGATCATGCGCACGGCGTTGGGGGTGTGGCGGTGGCTGGGGGCCCACTCACCGGGCAGCAGCAGCTGCATGCCCAGGTACATGGCCGCGCTGGCCTGCATCTTCTCCAGGCCATGGCCGGGGTTGGCCAGCACCAGCACGCGGCGCTCCGCCTTCTCGATGGGGGTCAGCTCGCCCGCCTTGAGCAACAAGGGCTTCAAGGTCTGGTAGGACCAGTAGGTGGGCTTCGTCTGGCGAGTGGGCACCTTGGGCGGCAGCACCGCGCGCAAGCTGGGCCACAACGGCACCAGGTTGAGCTTCTTGAGTTCGTCGCGGTAGTCCTGCGGCAGGTCTTCCAGGCGGCCAAGTTCTTGACTCATCGTTTGTCTCCGTTGTGGTCAGTAGGGGGTAGCCAAGCAGTTGCTCACGTTCCAGCCGTAGAGCCATTCCATCGCGTCGTAGAAGCGCTCTGCCGAACGCCCTCGCCACAGGTCGTTGCGCACCAGGCGCTCCACACCCTTGGCGTGGTAGATGCGGCCCATCTCGCGGCTGGACAGCACGATGCGCGCCGTGCGTGCCACGCGGGAACGCTGGTACAGGTCCAACGCCTTGGTCCAGTCGTTGTTGTGCACGCGCAGGGCCTCGCCCAGGGTCACGGCGTCTTCGATCGCCATGCAGGCGCCCTGGGCCATGTACTGCGTGGTGGGGTGCGCAGCGTCGCCCAGCAGGGTGGCACGGCCGTAGGTCCACTGGCCAATCGGCTCGCGGTCGGCGGTGGCCCAACGCTTCCAGCTCTTGGGCAGGTCGATCAACTGGCGGGCTTTGGGGCAGATGCCCTGGAAGTAGCTCTGCACCTCTTCCTTGCTGCCCTCGCGCACGCCCCATTCTTCCTTGTCGCGGCTGTGGAAGGTCACCACCACGTTGTACTGTTCGCCGCCGCGCAGCGGGTAATGCACCAGGTGGCAGTTGGGGCCGACCCAGATGCTGGCGGCGTTCCACTGCAGGTCCACCGGGAAGTCCTTCTTGTCCACCACGGCGCGGTACACCACGTGGCCGGTCACACGGGCCGGGTCGCCCACGTACTGCTGGCGCACCACGGACTTCACACCGTCCGCACCGATCAGGGCCTGGCCCTTGTAGGCGTTGCCGTGCTGGTCATAGATGGTGACGGAGTCGGCGTCCTGCTCCACGCGCTCGATGCGCGTGCTGGTCTGGAACTCCACCTGGCCGGTCTCCTGCGCGCCTTCCAGCAGCGACAGGTGCACGTCCACGCGGTGGATCACGGCGTAGGGGTTGCCGAAGCGCTTGCGGAAGTTCTCGTCCGTCGGGATCTTGCCAACCTGGTACTCGTCAATGGCGTCGTGCATCACCATGTAGTCGGTGTACACGGCGCGGCCTCGGGCTTTTTCGCCAACGCCCAGGGCGTCGAACGCGTGGAAGGCGTTAGGGCCGAGTTGGATGCCCGCGCCGATCTCACCGATCTCGGGCGCCTGCTCGAACACCTTGACCTTGAAGCCCCGGCGCACCAGCGCCAGCGCCGCGGCCAGGCCGCCGATACCGCCACCGGCAACCAGCACCGGCAAGTCCTTGGATTGCTCCGCCATGTTCATCTCCTGCGTTTAAAAGGTCGCATGCACATAATCAGCACACTGACAATTAGTATAGTGACGTTTTGAAACGATGACAAGTAGCGGTTTCCCCATAGACTCTACGCCCATGGCCAACAACCCACAAATCGATTTCCCGGCTATTGACCGCCTCCCCGGTCATGCAATCCGGCGGCTGCACCAGATATCGGTGGGCATCTTCCACCAGGAAATGCAGGCCCTGAACCTGACCCCCGTGCAGTACGCCGCCCTGCGCACCGTGCACAGCCAGCCCGGCATAGACCAACGCACCCTCGCGCGGCAGATTGCGCTGGACACATCCACCACCGCCGGCGTGGTGGACCGCCTTGAAGCGCGTGGTTTGCTGCAGCGCAGCCTGTCCACCGAAGACAAGAGAGTGCGACTGCTGACCCTCACGCCAGAGGGAAGCGAGTTGCTGCACCAGGCACAGCCGGGTGTGTTGCGCGCGCAGGAGTTGACACTGGCACCCCTGTCGCCTCAACAACGCGAGGCCTTCATGGAGCTGCTCAACCTGTTGGTCAAGGAGAACAACGACTTCAGCCGCGCGCCAAGCGAGACGCGAGGCTGAACAGCAGCGGCCCAGCCAGATCCGCGCACAAATGAGAAAATCTGTGCCATGAACGCCCTGAACACCGTTGAACTGATGAACACCCTCGGCCAGCAGGCCAAAGCCGCCTCGGCACTGATGGCCAAGGCGAGCGTCGCCACCAAGGTGGCCGCCCTGCGCGGGCTGGCCGCCCTGCTGCGCGCCAACGCGGCCCAGCTGCAGACCGAAAACGCCAAGGACCTGGAACGCGCCCGCGCCAACGGCCTGGCCGAACCCATGGTGGACCGCCTCAAGCTCACGCCCAAGGTCATCGATACCTGCGCCGAAGGCTGCGAACAGCTTGCCGCCATGCCCGACATCATTGGTGAAATCATGGGCATGAAGCAGCAGCCCAGCGGCATCCGCGTGGGCCAGATGCGCGTGCCCATCGGCGTGTTCGGCATGATCTACGAGAGCCGCCCCAACGTCACCATCGAGGCCGCCTCCCTGTCCATCAAGAGCGGTAACGCCTGCATCCTGCGCGGCGGCTCCGAGGCCATCGACAGCAACCGCGCCCTGGCCGCCCTGGTACAGCAGGCCCTGGTGCAGGCAGGCCTGCCCGCCGACGCGGTGCAGCTCGTGCCCACCACCGACCGCGAGGCCGTGGGCCAGCTCATCGCCATGCCGCAGTACGTGGACGTGATCATCCCGCGCGGCGGCAAGGGCCTGATCGAGCGCATCAGCCGCGAGGCCAAGGTGCCCGTCATCAAACACCTGGACGGCAACTGCCACACCTACGTGGACGCGCCCTGCGACATCGCCATGGCGGTGAAGGTGGCCGACAACGCCAAGACGCAGAAGTACAGCCCCTGCAACGCTACCGAAAGCCTGCTGGTGGCGCGCGCCGTGGCTGTCGATTTCCTGCCACGCATCGGCGCCGTCTACGCCGCCAAGGGCGTGG
>CAMLOF010000133.1 GCA_946481585.1 uncultured Macromonas sp.
TCCCGCAACACCTGTTCCCTGACGGTGGCAAACCCATGCGAGGCGCGGTCGCGTGGGTGGGGCAAGGTCACCGGGATGATGCGGCGCACCCGCCCGGGGCGCGGCTCCATCACCACCACGCGGTTGCCTAGGTAGACCGCTTCCTCCACGTCGTGCGTCACCAGGATCATGGTGATGCCCTCTGTGCGCCAGATGCGGTGCAGTTCCTGTTGCAGGTGGGCGCGGGTCATCGCGTCTAGCGCGCCGAAGGGTTCGTCCAGCAGCAGCACATCGGGGCGGTTGACCAGCGCGCGGGCAATGGCCACACGCTGCGACATGCCGCCCGAGAGCTGGTGGGGGTAGGCGGATTCGAATCCTTTGAGTCCCACCAATTCGATGTGCTCGCGCACGGTGGCGGCCTTTTCCTGGGGGCTGAGGGGAGCGTTGAGCAGGCTGAGTGCGATGTTCTTCTCGACCGTGAGCCAGGGAAACAGGCGGTGCTCCTGGAACACGATGCCGCGTTCCAGGCTGGTCCCCACGATGCGCTTGCCGTCCAGCAGGATGTCGCCCTGGTAGTCACCCTCCAGGCCGATGAGCAGGCGCAGCAGCGTGGACTTGCCGCAGCCGCTGGAGCCTACGATGCTGATGAATTCGCCCGGGGCGATGTCGAGGTTGATGTCCTGCAGCACGGGCAAAGGCTTGCCCTTGACCTCGTACTGTTTGTGAAGGTCCTTGATGGAAAGTGTTGCGGCATGTGCCATGTTTGTGTTCCTTGTTTCAGTAGCGCGCCACCGTACGGTCGCGCCATGCCAGCAGGCGTTTTTCCAGGGTGGCCAGCGTCCAGTTCAATACCGCCCCGACCAGCCCGACCACGATGATTCCGAGCAGTACGAGGTCCATCCACAGGTGCTCGCGGCCGTCGATGAGGGTGTTTCCGATGCCCTTGCCCGACGCCATCAGGTATTCGGCGCCCAGAGTGGCCAGCCAGGTGTAGATGAGCGACAGCTGCAGACCTGTGAATATCGAGGGCGCCGCCGCCGGGGCGACCACGCGGCCCAGCAGTTGCCAGGTGCTGAACCCGTGCACACGGGCAACCTCGATGAACTCGCGCGGAACGCCGCGCAGGCCCTCGCAGGTGTTGAGCACCACAGGGAAGAACGCAGCCAGGGCGATAAAAGCGATCTTGGCGGCGTCGCCCAGGCCAAACCACATCGACAGCATCGGTATCCAGGCGAACAGCGAAATCTGCTTGAGCGTGTGGAAAGACGGGCCCAGGAGCCGGTCGAACCAGCGCGAGCCGCCCAGCAGTGCACCGAACACCAGTCCGGCGCTGGCGCCGATGGCAAACCCCCAGGCATTGCGCCAAAGGCTGGCCGACAGGCTGGTCCATAACTCACCGGTACGCACCTGCAGCACCGCGCGTTCCCATACCGCCAGCGGCGAAACGAGCAGTGGCGAGTCGGACCAGCCCGCGTTGGCGGCCCAAGCCCAGGCGGCCAGAAGGGCCAGGGGCAGAACCCATCCCCGCAACTGGGGGGGCAGGGTGATCTTGTGTGTGTTGGTGGACATCATGTGTCTCCTTTCAGAAACCGCTCTTGCGCCAGCGCAGCAGCCAGTCTTCGGTGCGCTGCAGCGCCTTGTCCAGCGCCCAGCCCACCATTCCCACGGCCAGCACGGCGGCCAGCACCACGTCCAGTTGGAACAGCTGGCGGCCGTAGACGATGAGGAAACCGATGCCCTCGGACGAGGCCAGCAGTTCCACCACCACCAGGGCCAGCCAGGCGTGGGTGAGGCCGTAGCGCACGCCGTTCCAGATGGGGGCCGTGGCGGCAGGCAGGACCACGCGTGTCAGCAACTGCCAGCGGCTGAAGGCGTAGACCCTGGCGACTTCCACGAAACGGTGCGGCACGCCCTGGATGCCCTGGCAAGTGTTCACTGCCACCGGCACCAGTGTGGCCTTGGCAATCAGCAGGTATTTCAGTGACTCGTCGATGCCGACCAGCAGCATCAGGAAAGGCAGCCAGCCGATCGTGGGCACTTGGCTGAAGGCCTTGAACAGCGGATAGACGTAGTCCCGCAAGAGGGGCGACAGACCCATGGCAATGCCCAGCATCAAGCCGCCGAACAGCCCGATGCTGAAACCCGCGAAGACGCGCACCAGACTGATGTTCAGGTGGGCCCACAGCTCCCCGCTGCCGAGCAGGTCAGAGAACGTGTTCAAAACCGTGCGGGGCGCAGGCAGCACCTGGTCGGGCACCCAGCCGCGCGTGCTGGCGAGTTGCCAGATGGCCAGCAGTGCCAGCGGCACGGCCCAGGCCCACAGCCAGTTCACGCTCCAGTTCAATGGCGGTCGGAAGATGAGCCTTGGCGGCCCGATGCCGTCGGCAGGCAGGGGTGCCGTGAGTGATCGCTGTACGGTCATGGTGTTTACCTCGCGGTCTTGGCAGGCACGGTCAACGCACCAAAGGCTTGCCATCGGCCGCGTAGGCTGGCCAGTAGTTCTCCAGCTTCAGCTCCTTCAGTGCGGCGTTGAGGAAGCTGCGGTCGAACCAGCTGTCGACCTCGGGAGCCGAGCGCGTGAGCTTGAGCTCCAGGCTCTCGCGGGCGGAGTCCTTGTAGCGTTCCACCAGGAAGGGGTCCAGCAGCGGCGAGAGCCTCACACGCAGTGGCTGGCCTATGAAGTCCTCGCGCCAGACCTTGTCGGGGTATTCCGTCTTCCCCCATTTTTCGAACAGCTCAGCGCGCTTTCCTTCGTCGGAATACTTGTGCGCCACCTTCACCAGTGCCGTCACCACGCGTTGCACGGCGGCCGGTTGCTGGCGCGCGAAATCGTCGCTCACCAGCAACACGGTCTGCCGCGTGTACTTGTACGAGTCCTGCGCGGCAGACCAGACCACCTGTGCCTGCCCCTTGTCGCGCAGGTCGAACAGGCCCACGTAGTCGAACACCGCATCTACGTCCTTGTTGATGAGTGCCGTTCTGCCGCCGGGCAGATCGAGGTTGATGATCTTCACGTCGCGCTCGCGGATGCCCTTGTCCTTGAGGGCCCGGATCGCGGCCAGGTGCAGGTTGGTGCCCTTGAACAGAGCCACCTTCTTGCCCTTGAGGTCTTCCAGGCGGCGGATGTCAGAGCCGGGCTGCACGCCCAGGTACAGACCTGTGCGCACACCGCTGCCCAGCACGATGCGTGTCTTCACGCCGTTGGCGCGGTGCACGATGGACGGCAGGTCGCCTTGCCAGGCGAAGTCCAGCTGCTTGTTGACCAGCGCCTCGTTCACGGCCGGGCCGGCGCCTTTGAAGAAGATCCATTCGACGCGCACGCCGTCTTTCTTGAATTCTTCCTCCAGCACGCCATCGGTATAGGCTTGCGCAGTGGTGGTGCCACCATGGCGGATAGGGTTGGTGCCGACGCCTCCGGTAGCCACGCCTATGCGTATCGTTTTCAGAGGTTCTGTGTTCTGGGCGAGGGCGGTGCCCGTGACCGACAGGGCCAGCGCCAGGGCAGGCAGTGCAAAGCGTATCCAGCGTTTCATTCGTTGCTCCGGTAATGCAGTGGAGAGTGGGTGACAGCGCTTCACTGTAGAGACGGGGCATCCCTCGGCAAACGAATGAATACCGGTATGCATAGAGCGAAATGTTTTGCGCATGTGTACATGCGAAACGCTTCTTCCACCCCTTTTCTGCCGACTATGGACATGCGGAATGCTTCGTTGTAAGCGCGGCACGTGGAACCTAGAGTGAATGGGCATTCATCAACCCACTGGAGTTCACACATGTCCAAACTCAACGACATCGGTTTGCCTTACACACGCTTTGGCGTGGAGCCCTACACGCCCAACATAGGCGCGGTCATTCACGGGCTCGATCTGCGGCAGCCTCTCGACGTTTCCACGCAGGAGGAACTGCGCCGTGCGCTGGCCGAACACGAGGTCCTCTTCTTTCGCGATCAGCATCTGACACCGCAGCAGCACATCGCCTTCACGCGAACCTTCGGCAGCGTGGCCGAGGTGAAAGCATTCTTTCCACGCGTCGAAGGCCACCCCGAGATCGAGATAGTCGAGAGCACAGCCGAACGGCCCAAGGCATCCAACAACTGGCATGCCGACATCACCTGGCGTGAGCAGCCACCGTTGGGCACCAGCCTGTACGCGCAGGTGATTCCTGCCAGTGGCGGAGACACCTTGTGGGCCAGCCTGACCAAAGCCTACGAAAGTCTGCCGTCGGCCTTGCAGGCCTACCTGGAGACGCTCACCGCCGTGCATACCTGGGAAATCAGCGGCTGGACGGAATACCTGCTCAACAAGGACGCCAGCGGTGAGCAATTGCGCGAGGCACGCGCCAAATACCCTCCCGTGGAGCACCCCGTGGTTCGCGTGCACCCCGTGACGGGCAAGAAGATCCTTTACGTCAACTCCACCTTCACCAGCCACATCAAGGGCCTGCCTCGTGCGCAGAGCGATGCCCTGCTGACGCAACTGTTCGACCTGGCCAAGGTGCCGGAGTTTCAGGCGCGCCTGCGTTGGGCACCGGGCGCGCTCGCGGTCTGGGACAACCGTTCAACCCAGCACTACGCCGTGGGCGACTTCTTCCCGCAGCACCGCAAGCTGCACCGCATCACCATCACCACCGACCAGGCCTTTTGATTCAGGCGGGAGCATCAACATCATGACTCAACGCAAGTTGCGCCTGGGCGCCTTCATCATGGCCACAGGCCATCACATCGCCGCCTGGCGGCATCCTGGCTCGCAGGCAGACGCCGGGGTCAACATCGACCATTACATTGAACTCGCGCAAACGGCAGAACGCGGCTTGTTCGACCAGGTGTTTGTGGCTGACAGTCCGGGCATCTGGCACCAGGGCACCGAGGAATCGCTCAGCCGCCAGGGCAGGCTGTCGCACTTCGAGCCGGTTACCCTGTGGGCGGCGCTTTCGGCGGTCACGCGCCATATCGGGTTTGTGGCCACGGCGTCCACCACTTATGAAGACCCGTACCTCTTGGCGCGCAAGTTCGCATCGCTGGACCACATCAGCAAAGGGCGTGCGGCCTGGAACGTCGTCACCACCAGTGCCGAGAACGTTCACGGCAACTTTGGGCTCGACCAGCACCCCGACCCCGCAACCCGTTACCAACGCGCCCACGAGTTTGTGGATGTGGTCAAGGGCTTGTGGGACAGCTTTGACGATGACGCGTTCATCAGGGATCCGGTTTCGGGCCGTTACTTCGATCCGTCCAAGTTGCACGAACTCAATCACATCGGCAAGTTCCTGCGGGTCAAAGGGCCCCTCAACATCGAGCGGCCTCCGCAGGGCTACCCGGTCATCGTGCAAGCAGGTTCTTCCGAGGACGGCAAGGAACTTGCCGCCGCCACCGCTGAAGCGATATTCACCGCCTGGACCAGTCTGCCCGAGGCACAGGCGTTCTACCGTGACGTGAAGGGGCGCCTGGCCAAGTACGGAAGGCGGCCCGACCAGCTTGTGGTCATGCCAGGCATTTCGCCCGTCATCGGCCGCACCGAGGCCGAGGCACAGGCCAAGTGGGCAGAACTGCAGGCGCTGATTCATCCCTCCGTGGGCCTTGCAACGCTGGCCCCCTTCTGGCCGGGTGAGGACCTGACGAAATGGCAGCTCGACGCACCGCCGCCCTACTACCCGGAGCCACCCAAAGGCGTGAACAGCCGTGCTCACGTGGTGATCGAACTGGCCCGCCGTGAGCGCTACACCGTGCGCCAGCTTTACGAATACCTGGCCGGTGCGCGCGGACACTGGGTGGTCATCGGCACGCCCCAGACGATTGCCGACCGCATGCAGGAGTGGTTCGAAAACGGTGCGGCTGACGGCTTCAACGTCATGCCTCCGGTGTTGCCGCAGTCCTTGAACGAATTTGTGGATCTGGTGGTACCGGAGCTGCAGAGGCGCGGCCTGTTCCGCACCGAGTATGAAGGGCGCACTCTGCGCGAGAACCTCGGGCTGGAGCGGCCGCAAAGCCGGCACGCCGCACGGCAGCCAAAGGTAGCTTGATGTGAAGAATGGGTGCGGCATGTGCAATGGCCGCACCCATTCATCTTCTGGAGGTCAGGATTGCAGCAGGGCCTGCTGCACCACATCGTGCGTCAGCGTCGGCACAAAGGTTTCAATGAAACCATAGGCAAACCCCGGCAGCCAATGGCTTTTGGCAATGCCCAGGCGTGTCAGGTTGATGGGGAACAGGTGGCCAGCGTCCAGCATGCCCAAGTGCTGGTCGCGCTCCTCGTCCAGGGCGATGGACGCGACGATACCCACGCCCATCTCCAGTTCCACGTAAGTCTTGATGACGTCCGCGTCCATGGCCGTCAGCACCACTTCGGGGTGCAGGCCTGCTGTGGCGAAGGCATTGTCGATATGGGAACGCCCGGTGTAGCCCACCTCGTAAGTGATGATGGGGAAACGCACCAGGTCTTGCAACGTCACCTCGCGGCCCAGTTCAAGCAGCGGGTGCGCTTTCGGCACCACGATGCTGTGCGACCAGCGGTAGCAGGGCAGTGTCACCAGCTGCTCGTATTCGGCCAGCGCTTCGGTGGCCACGCCAATGTCTGCCTCGCCAGACAGCAGCATCTCGGCCACCTGCTTGGGTGAGCCTTGGTGCAGGTGCAGGGTCACCTTCGGGTAACGCTTGCGGAAGTCCTTCACCACATGGGGCAGGGCGTACCGTGCCTGCGAGTGCGTGGCGGCAATCGAAAGCCTGCCTTCCTCGCGCCCCTGCAAGTCTTGCCCGGCGCGGCGCAGGTTGTCGCTTTCCTGCAGCACCCGCTCCACGATGGGCAGCAGCGTCTTGCCCGCCGTGGTCAGGCCCAGCAGGCGCTTGCCGGAACGCACGAACAGTTCCACGCCCAGTTCCTCTTCCAACTCCCGCACCTGGCGGCTCACGCCGGGTTGGGATGTGTGAAGGGCCAGGGCAACTTCGGTCAAATTGAAGCCGCAGCGCACGGCCTCGCGCACGGAGCGCAGTTGCTGAAAATTCATGAAACGCTCGTGTAAACAGGCATGCGGCCCGCAGGGCCGCATGACCATCAAAAACAGAAATGCTCAGATCTTGGCGAGAGAGACCTCGGTGGATTTCACCAGGGCCACCACGTCAGAACCGATTTTCAGCTCCAGCGCGTCCACCGAGCGGGTGGTGATGACGGATGTGACGATGCCCCATGGCGTTTCCACATCGATTTCGGAGACCACATCTCCCCGGATGATTTCTTTGACTTTGCCCTTGAACTGGTTGCGGACATTGATGGCTTGGATGGACATGACAGTTTCCTCGGTTGGGTTGAAAAGAGAATTCAGAACAGGGCAAGCGCCCGCAGCAACATCAGCACCCCGGACACCAGCGCACAGACGCCCACCAGGATGTACACCGCCGTCTCCAGCGGCTCCATCTTTTCCGACTGTGGCGCGTCGAGTCCGTGGCGGCTAAGGTGGTTGGGAATGTCGTCGTGCAGGTTCATGGGAGAAGTCCTCGTGACGAGTTCACACGCTGTAGAGAGCGGCAGCAAAGGGCACGGGCTCGAACACCGTTGCCACTGGCGGGCGCAGGCCCTCGGCCAGCAATGCAGTCACGGCATCGTCCAGCCGCTGATCGATGTCGGCACCAGGCAGGTAGATGCCGTCATCGGTCTTGGGTATCTGCGCGTCGGTGGCGTACACCCCAGGCAGGATGTGCCGCGCCCCCAGCGACTGCAGCACCGGCCTAAGCGCGTAGTCCAGCGCAAGCATGTGGTGCGGGCTGCCGCCGGTAGCCAGCGGCAGCACCGCCTTGCCTTTGAGCGCGGTCTGGGGCAGCAGGTCGAGAAAGACCTTCAGCACACCGCTGTAAGCCGCCTTGTAGACCGGCGTGGCAATGACCAATGCATCGGCGCTTTCAACCTGTGCGATTGCGCGAATGATGCTTTTGTGGCCCCAGTCTGCCAGCAGCAAGGCTTGTGGCGACAAGTCGCGAATGTGCAGGCGGTCAACAAGCAGGCGGCGCGGATCGGTTTTGCGGCGCAGCCTTTGTGCCACGCCATCCAGCAGCGCGGCGGAGCGGGACTGCTCAGACGGACTGCCTGCGATCAGGAGAATGCTCATGGCTGGCTCCTTGGGGTGACAGACGTTTATTTCTTGGTGTAGATCTGGTCAAACGTGCCGCCGTCCGCAAAGTGGACCTTGGTTGC
>CAMLOF010000134.1 GCA_946481585.1 uncultured Macromonas sp.
CCGCGGCCAAGGGCGTGGCCGGGGTGGAGAACGTCTCGGTCAACCTGTCCGTCAAGATCCTGGCCCACGCGGTGCAGCGGGGCGTGCAGCTGCTGCCGAACGTGAAGAACATCATTGCCGTGGCGTCTGGCAAGGGCGGCGTGGGCAAGAGCACCACCGCCGTGAACCTGGCACTGGCGCTGGCCGCCGAGGGTGCCAGCGTGGGCATTCTGGACGCCGACATCTACGGCCCCAGCCAGCCGATGATGATGGGCATTGAAGGCCGCCCCGAGAGCGTGGACGGCCAGACCATGGAGCCGCTGGAGAACTACGGCGTGCAGGTCATTTCCATCGGTTTCCTGGTGGACAAGGACGAAGCCATGATCTGGCGCGGCCCCATGGCCACGCAGGCGCTGGAGCAGTTGCTGCGCCAGACCAACTGGAAGGACCTGGACTACCTGATCGTGGACATGCCGCCTGGTACCGGCGACATCCAGCTGACGCTGAGCCAGCGCGTGCCCATGACGGGCGCGGTGATCGTGACCACGCCGCAGGACATTGCCCTGCTGGACGCGCGCAAGGGCATCAAGATGTTCGAGAAGGTGGGCGTGCCCATCCTGGGCATTGTGGAGAACATGGCCGTGCACGTGTGTTCCAACTGCGGCCACGTGGAGCACATCTTCGGCGCCGAGGGCGGCAAGCGCATGGCAGCCGAATTCGACATGGCCTACCTGGGCGCACTGCCCTTGAACCTGCAGATTCGCGAGCAGGCCGACAACGGCCGCCCGACCGTGGTGGCCGACCCGGACGGCGAGATCGCGGGCATCTACAAGGCCGTGGCGCGCCAGGTGGCCATCACCGTGGCGGCCAAGGCCAAGGACTTCACCTCCAAGTTCCCGTCGATCAAGATCAGCAAGGACACCTGATTTCCACGGAACGGCGCAGATGGCTTTGACCCCACGCACCCGCCGCGTTTTGCAGGCGGTGCTTTACGAAACCTTTGCCGTGGCCTTTGTGGCCCCGGTGCTGGCGCTGGTGTTTGGCGAGCCGGGCTGGTCGGCCATCGCCTTGTCGCTCACCATGTCGGGCATTGCGTTGGCGTGGAACTATGTGTTCAACGGGCTGTTCGAGCAGTGGGAGCGCCGTCAGGCCGTGAAGGGGCGTTCGTGGCAGCGCCGGGCGGTGCACGGCATGGGGTTCGAGGGCGGCCTGGCCCTCATCCTGGTGCCGGTGATGGCTTGGTGGCTCGACATATCCTGGTGGGCCGCATTCGTGGCCGACCTGGGCATCCTGCTGTTCTTCCTGGTCTACACCGTGGCGTTCACCTGGATTTTTGACAAGGTGTTCGGCCTGCCCCAGTCCGCGCTGCCGCAGGCGGACTGAGGCTTCCCCACTCAGCGCTGGGCTTCCAGGTCGCGTAGCCGGAAGCGCTGGATCTTGCCCGTGGCGGTCTTGGGCAGTTCGCTCACGAACTCGATGAAACGCGGGTACTTGTAGGGCGCCAGCCGCTCTTTCACGAAGGCTTTCACTTCTTCCTCGGTCAAGGCCTGGCCAGCTTTGAGCACGATGAAGGCCTTGGTCTTGACCAGGCCGTCGCTGTCGGTCTTGCCGATGACGGCGGCCTCCAGCACAGCAGGGTGCTGCACCAGGGTGGCCTCCACCTCGAAGGGTGACACGTAGATGCCGCTGACCTTGAGCATGTCGTCGTTGCGGCCCGCATAGGTGTAGTAGCCCTCGGCGTCGCGGGTGTACTTGTCGCCGCTCTTGGTCCAGGCGCCCTGGAAGGTGTCGCGCGACTTTTCGCGGTTGTGCCAGTACATCAGCGCGGCGCTGGGGCCTTTGATGAACAGGTCGCCAATGTCGATGGAGCCGTCGGCATTCGGGGGCACGGGCAGGCCGTCTTCGCCCCGGATTTCCACTTCGTAGCCGTCCACCGGCTTGCCGGAGGTGCCGTAACGCACGTCGCCCGGGCGGTTGGACAGGAAGATGTGCAGCATCTCGGTGGAGCCGATGCCGTCGATGATCTCGCAGCCGAAGCGGGCAGTCCAACGCTCACCGATGTCGCGTGGCAGCGCCTCACCGGCGGACGAGCACAGGCGCAGCGCCACGTCGGCGCGAGCGGGCAGTTCCGGGTGGGCCAGCATGCCGCCATAGCCCGTGGGGGCGCCGTAGAACACGGTGGGGCGGCGCCCGGCCAGCTGGGGCGTTTTGCCCGTCAGGCGCTGGAACACGGCTTGCGGCGTGGGCCGCTCAGCCATCAGCACCACGCTGGCGCCCACGCTCAGCGGGAAGGTGAGGGCATTGCCCAGCCCATAGGCGAAGAAGAGTTTGGCGGCGGAGAAGACGGTGTCGTTCTTGGTCAGGCTCAGCACGGGCTTGCCATACAGCTCGGCCGTCCAGTACAGGTTGCCCTGGGTGTGTACCGTGCCCTTGGGGCGGCCGGTGGAACCAGAGGAGTACAGCCAGAAGGCAGCCTCGTCAGCCTGGGTGGCGGCGGGCTGGGCGGCAGGGCCCTGTGCGCTGAGCAGTGCGCGCAGATCGTGCAGGGCAGGGCCGTCACCATTGCCTGCCTGGGCTGTTGCCGTGGCGGGGCGGGAAACCAAGATGTTCTTGACCTCGTGGCTGCCCATGGCCAATGCTTCATGCAGTGTGGGCAGCAGTGCTTCGGATACCAATGCCGCCTGCGCCCGGCTGTTCTGCAGCATGTAGGCGTAGTCCTGCGCCGTCAGCAGCGTGTTGAGTGCCACTGGCACCACCCCGGCGTAAAGGGCACCCAGGAAGCTCACCACCCAGTCGTTGCAGTCGTGCATCAGCAGCAGCACGCGCTCTTCGCGCCGTATCCCCAGGGCCTGCAGGGCAGACGCTGTGCGCCGCACCTGGTCGGCCAATTGGCCGTAGGTAAGCGTGCCCTGGTCATCGATGAGAGCAAGGCGATCTGCACGATCGGCATTGGTGCGAATCAGGTGTTGCGCGAAGTTGAATTCGGCGGGCGGCGCGGAAGGCAGTGTGTTTTTCATGGTGTCTCCTCTGAGGGTGTCCGGCGCGGTGTGCTCAGTATTTCAGCAAGGCGGCCTGGCTGGCAAGTTGGTCCAGCGCGGCGCTGCTGGCCTGCACGGCGCTGCGGCGGTGGTAGAAGTTCAGCGCGCGCAGGCCGCCCAGTTCCTCGCCGCCACCGGCGCGGCCTGGGCCGCCATGCAGCGACTGCGGCATCACGTTTCCGTGGCCGGTGTGCAGGCTGGCCACGTCGGGGCTGATGGCGTGCACCCGGCCATGGCTGGAGCCCAGCTCTGCCGCCGCCTGGGCGATGAAGGCCGGGTCTGCGCTGTAGACCGAAACGACGAGCGAGCCTTCGCCACGGCGGATCAGTTCATACGCCTCTTCAATGCTGTCGTAGGCCATGAGGGTGGCCACGGGGCCGAAAACCTCCACCTCGTGCAGCACCTTTGCGCTGGCAGGCGTGCGCGTGCCCAGCAGGGTGGGGCCCACGCAGGCGGCTACGGCGGGGTCGGCGTCCACCAGGGCGTGGCTGGCGCCGTCGTGCAGCACCTCGGCCTCGGCACGCAGTCGGGCAATGCCTTCCAGCACGCTGGCGTGCTGCTCGCGGCTCACCAGTGCGCCCATGCGCACCGATTCGTTGCGCGGGTTGCCCACGGTCACCTTGGCCAGCTTGGCGCCAATGGCCTGCGCCGCTGCGTCGTACAGTGCGCGCGGCACCATCACGCGGCGTATGGCTGTGCACTTCTGCCCGGCTTTCACGGTCATCTCGCGTGTTACCTCGTTCACCAGCAGCTGGAAGGCCTCACTGTCGGCTGCGGCTTGCGGGTCCAGCAGTGCGGTGTTCAGGCTGTCAGCTTCAATATTGCAGCGTACCGAACGCTCCGCCACAGCGGGGTGGGAGCGGATGATGCGCGCTGTCTCGGCCGAGCCGGTGAAGGACACCACGTCAAACGGTTCCAGCGCGTCCATCAGGCCTGCGGACGACCCGCACACCACCGACAGCGCGCCTGCGGGCAGGATGCCTGCGTCCACCACGTCCTGCACCATGCGCTGGGTGAGCCAGGCCGTGGCGGTGGCGGGCTTGACGATGACCGGCACGCCCGACAGCAGCGCGGGCGCGGCTTTTTCCCACAATCCCCAGGACGGGAAGTTGAAGGCGTTGATGAACAGCGCCACGCCCTGCGTGGGGGTGAGGATGTGCTGCGTCTGGAACAGCGGGTCTTTGCCCATGCGGATGCGCTCGCCATCCAGCAGCACGCGGGCGTCGCCCAGCGCTTCACCTTGCTTGGCGTACACGCCAATGGTGTAGATGGCGCCGTCGATGTCCACCGCCGAGTCCTTGGTGGTGGTGCCCGAGTTGGCGGTGGCGATCTCGTAATAGGCGTCGCGGTTCTTTTGTAGCACCTGCGCCACGGCCTGCAACAGGGCGGCACGCTCCTTGTAGGTGAGGGCGCGCAGCGCCTTGCCGCCTTGCTCACGCGCGAAGCGGAAGCCTTCCTTCAAATCCAGCCCCTGGCTGGAAACGCGTGCCAGTTCGGTGCCGAGCACGGGGTCGAAAAGCGGTGTACCTGCGCCGCTGCCGGTTTGCCAGCGGCCGCCAAGGTGGTTGGGTAGCAGTGGAGTGCTCATGGTTTGTGAAGGTATCCGTGAAGACCGGGGTGGTCAGGGGTTGCCAATGGCGGTATAAATGCACTATCGTGCGTGCTGTGGAGTATGCACTAAAGTGCATGTGTGTGGTGTCCTCTGATATCAGGGATTACCCCGAGGGCTTGGCCCTGAACTGTCAAGAGAAATTGAGAATGAACGTCATGGAGACTGCCGTGGAGCCCCTGCATGCTGGTCAGGATGCTGCGGATGCGGCCGAGGGAGATGGGCAGCGCAACAGCTTTCTGCTTGCGCTTGGCGAGCGTGTGCGCACTCTGCGCTCGCGCAAAGGCATGACGCGCAAGGCGGTGGCGCTGGCGGCCGATGTGTCTGAGCGCCATCTGGCGAACCTGGAGTACGGCTCGGGCAACGCTTCCATATTGGTATTGCTGCAGGTTTCGCGGGCGCTGCAATGTTCGCTGGCCGAGTTGCTGGGCGACGTCACCACTTCCTCGCCCGAATGGCTGCTCATCCGCGAGTTGCTGCAAGGGCGTGACGAGGCCGATCTGCGTCGCGCGCGCGTGCAGCTGGTGGAGTTGTTCGGCAGCAGTGGGGTGGATGTGCAGGGCAAGGGTGCCCGCGTGGCGCTCATCGGTTTGCGCGGGGCGGGTAAATCAACGCTTGGGCAACGCCTGGCAGACGACCTGGGCTACCCCTTCATCGAGTTGAGCCGCGAGATCGAGCAGTTCGCGGGTTGCAGCATCAGCGAAATCCACAACCTCTATGGTGCCAACGCCTACCGCCGCTACGAGCGCCGCGCCTTGGAAGAGGCCATTCAGATCTACCCCGAGGTGGTGATTGCCACGCCCGGCGGCCTGGTGTCTGACTCGGCCAACTTCAACCTGCTGCTGCAGCACTGCACCACGGTGTGGTTGAAAGCGGATGCGGCAGACCACATGTCGCGTGTGGCGGCGCAGGGGGATATGCGCCCCATGGCGGCCAGCCGCGAGGCCATGGAAGACCTCAAACGGATTCTGGAAGGGCGCTCGGCCTTCTATTCCAAGGCAGACCTGTCCATTGACACCAGCGCCCAGCCGGTGGAAGAAAGCTTCCAGTTGCTGCGGCAAAAAGTACGCGCCCTGCTCAAGCAGCCGGTTTGAATCAGGGTAAACACCGAGTCAAATGCACTAAAATGCATTTGACTGCAGGATAATGCCTGCGCTATGATTCGTTCACTTCTGCACTATAGTGCATTCACTGAACCCCGAACCGCCTGACAGAGGAGCCTGACATGAGCCAGAACCCGCGCGTTGACTACCAGACGCACCCGTCCAAGTACCAGCACATCCAGCTGTCTTTCGACGGCGAGATCGCGACCTTGTCGCTCAACATCAATGAAGACGGCGGCCTGCGCCCCGGCTACAAGCTCAAGCTCAACAGCTACGACCTGGGCGTGGACATTGAACTGCACGACGCGCTGCAGCGCATCCGCTTCGAGCACCCCGAGGTCAAGTCCGTGGTGGTCACCAGCCTGCGCGACCGCGTGTTCTGTTCTGGCGCCAATATCTTCATGCTGGGTCTGTCCACCCACGGCTGGAAGGTGAACTTCTGCAAATTCACCAACGAAACCCGCAACGGCATTGAAGACTCGTCCCAGCATTCCGGCCTGAAGTTCGTGGCGGCACTGAACGGCGCCTGTGCCGGTGGTGGCTACGAACTGGCCCTGGCCTGCGACGAAATCATCCTGGTGGATGACCGTTCCAGCGCCGTGAGCCTGCCTGAAGTGCCCCTGCTGGGCGTGCTGCCCGGCACCGGCGGCCTGACCCGCGTGACCGACAAGCGCCACGTGCGCCACGACCTGGCAGACATCTTCTGCACCAGCGTGGAAGGCGTGCGCGGCCAGAAGGCTGTTGATTGGCGCCTGGTGGACGCCGTGGCCAAGCCCGCGCAGTTCCAGCAAGCCGTGCGTGACCGCGCCCAGACGCTGGCCGCAGGCAGCAGCCGCCCCGGCACCGGTGCCCGTGGCGTCGAGTTGACCCCGCTGCAGCGCAGCTTCGACGGCGATAGCGTTACTTACAGCCACGTGAAGGTGGAAATCGACCGCACCAAGCGCATTGCTACCTTCACCGTCAAGGCCCCCACCTCTGCTCAGCCGACCGACATCGCTGGCATTGAAGCCGCCGGCGCCCAGTGGTGGCCCCTGCTGATGGTGCGTGAACTGGACGACGCCATCCTGCACATGCGCACCAACGAGCTGGACATCGGCACCTGGCAGCTCAAGACCGAAGGTGACGCCGCCGCCGTGCTGGCCGCCGACGCCACCATGCTGGCCCACAAGGACCACTGGTTCGTCAACGAAACCATTGGCCACCTGCGCCGCACGCTGGCCCGCCTGGATGTTTCCTCGCGCAGCCTGTTCGCCCTGGTGGAGCCGGGCTCCTGCTTCGCGGGCACCCTGGCCGAGCTGGCCTTCTGCGCCGACCGAACCTACATGCTGGTGCTGCCCGACGAGCCCGAGAAGCAGCCCACCCTGCAGCTGGACGAGTTCAACTTCGGCTTCTTCCCGATGGTCAACGGCCAGTCGCGTCTGCAGCGCCGCTTCTATGAAGAAGCAGGCCCCATGGAAGCCGCCCGTGGCGCCATCGGCCAGGCGCTGGACGGTGATGCCGCCCTCAAGCTGGGCCTGGTGACTGCCGCCCCTGACGACATCGACTGGGCCGACGAAATCCGCCTGGCGCTGGAAGAGCGCGCCGCCATGTCGCCCGACGCGCTGACCGGCCTGGAAGCCAACCTGCGCTTCGCCCAGAAGGAAAACATGTTCACCCGCATCTTCGGCCGCCTGACCGCGTGGCAGAACTGGATCTTCCAGCGCCCCAACGCCGTGGGCGAAAAAGGCGCCCTGAAGGTGTACGGCAAGGGCGACAAGGCCCAGTTCGACTGGAACCGCGTCTAAAACCATTAACTCGTTGTGCGGTGGGTTTCCCGGTGGAGCCAGCCGCAACCGAACGGCAGTCCACCGAGCAAGCATCCGCAGGAGCAAAAACATGTCGAGCATCAACTACAGCGAGAAGATTCCCAACAACGTCAACCTCAGCGAAGACCGCACGCTGCAGCGCGCGCTGGAGCACTGGCAGCCCAACTACCTGCAATGGTGGCAGGACATGGGCCCCGAAGGCTCTCAGAACTTCGACGTGTACCTGCGCACCGCCGTCAGCGTGGACCCGCAGGGCTGGGCGCAGTTCGGCCACGTCAAAATGCCCGACTACCGCTGGGGCATCTTCCTCAACCCCGCCGAGCAAGACCGCAAGATCCACTTCGGTGACCACATCGGCGAAGCCGCCTGGCAAGACGTGCCTGGCGAACACCGCGCCAACCTGCGCCGCATCATCGTCACGCAGGGCGACACCGAACCCGCGTCCGTGGAGCAGCAGCGCCACCTGGGCCTGACCGCCCCCAGCCAGTACGACCTGCGCAACCTGTTCCAGGTGAACGTGGAAGAAGGCCGCCACCTGTGGGCCATGGT
>CAMLOF010000135.1 GCA_946481585.1 uncultured Macromonas sp.
GAGTTTGCAGGCCGACGAGATTGCCCCCGGCGTGAAGGCGCCAGGCTGGGGCCGTGTCATGGCTGAAAATGGCTACACCACTGAACTGATCGACCAGGGCCGGGTGATCATGGTTCGGGATTACATCTATTGGAACAACACGGTTTCTGGCGTCAAGCGCAGCCACTGGTCGCCAACGCTGTTGCCAGAAGGGATGTCTGTGAGGCCGGGCCAAGTGGTTGAGATGGTGCGGACGGAGCGGCCGCCGTCTCGAGTGAGCCGGGTGCGGGCTGCGTCTTTGGCGGCTGGCGCTTGCTATTACGGCGACATTTCGCCCGGAGCGGTGAAGCAGATCATGGATGCGGTCAGCCGCGTGGGGCCTAGTGGATTGGCTTCGCTGTATTGCGCAGGCATTGAAAAAGAAGGCTGGCAGCGCCCGAGGACGTTTTGGCACAAATTGCCAGGGGATGAACCAGCGCAAGAGACGCTACCCCCTCAGGAGGTTTCTTTGTCGGAAGAGCCAGCGCCCAAGGTGGTAGCGGAAGGCATGGCGACGCTGACGTTGCTGTCACCGAATGCCGCCTTTGGCGCCCTTGTGCAGTTGCCGTTCTGGGTGGATGGAGTGAAGGTGGCGTCGATGGATACACACCAATGTGACGTTTTATTGCTTGCCCCGGGCAGCTACCAGGTTACCGCAGGTACCGGCACGGTGATGGGTATGGGCTGGCCCAAGCGTGAACTGAACGTGGAGGTGACGGCTGGCAACGAGGTGGTTGTGGAGTACGTGATGGACGAAGCGGCTTACCGGGGAATGGGGCTGGGAGATTTTCTGAACCCTGAGGACTGGTTGAAGCGGTCTTTTCAGATGGTCTTGCGCGCGCCTACGTCACGTGACAGTTGTGCCTTGCGGCACGAACCGCTCAAGCTGATGCCCAAATCGACGGCTGATTGATCAAAGCTCTTATTTGGTGAGGATGAGCTTGCCCAGCCGGGTGGCCTGCAATCGGTAGGTGACGCCGTTGTGTGCGATGCGGATTTCGCGTTGGCCTTGCAGCAGCAGGTCGCTTTCGACGAGTGGCGCATCAGTTCTTTCGAGCGGGTGGCTGTTGCCAGCTACAGGCCCCTGATGGGGCTGTGCAATCTGGCTTGAACCAGGCGAAGGTGTGGGTGCGCGGTTCATGGTTCGGTGATGAAGCCCAGTTTGCGCACACCGGCACGCTGGGCTGCCGCCATGGCCTGGGCCACGCGTTCGTAGCGTGCTGATTTGTCGCCCCGGATGTGCAGTTCGGGTTGCGGGTCCTGTTGCGATGCGGATTCCAGGCGAGCCTGCAACTCGTCATCGGTAACGGGGGCTTCGTTCCAGTGGTACTGGCCTTCAGCGTCAACGCTCAGGCGAATAGTTTCGGGTTTGTCCTGGGTGCGCTGCGCCGCGGCTTGCGGCAGGTCAACGTCGATGGAGTTCTTCATGACCGGGACGGTGATCATGAAGACGATCAGGAGCACGAGCATCACGTCGATCAGCGGGACCATGTTGATCTCGCTGAGGACTTCGCTGTCGTCTTGTTCGGGCGTGGAAAAGGCCATGGCTGCTTCCTCAGGCTTGCCGGATGGGCTGCACCTTGGTGCCGTTGCCAGATTCGGTGCCGACACGGGCACCCGTGACGAAGTAGGCGTGCAGGTCGTGTGCGAAGCGGTTGAGCTTGTGCAGCACTGACTTGTTGCCGCGGACCAGCGCGTTGTAGCCGAGCACTGCGGGAATGGCCACGACCAGGCCGAAGGCCGTCATGATCAGGGCCTCACCAATGGGGCCAGCTACCTTGTCGATGGTGGCGGAACCAGACTGACCGATACCCAGCAGCGCGTGGTAGATGCCCCAGACGGTGCCAAACAGACCCACGAAAGGTGCGGTGGAACCCACGGACGCCAGAATGACCAAGCCAGACTGCAGCCGGGCTGTGAAGTCGTCAATGGCGTTGCGCAGCGTGCGGGTGACCCATTCGCTCACATCGAGGCTGTCATGCAACTGGCGAGGGTGTTCGCCGTCGAGGTGCAGGATGTGCGTGGTGGCTTCGCGGCCCTGCAGTGCCATGACGTAGAAGGGGTTGTCGGCTTCGGCGCCGAGCTTGTTGAGGCCTTCAGCGAAGTCTTTGCTGTGCCAGAAGTTGTCGCAAGCACGGGCCTGGGCGCGGTGGCGGCGCAGGTTGAGCGCCTTGATGGCGATGACCACCCAGGTGGTGATGGACATGGCCAGCAGAATGAGCGCGACGATGCGTATGACCCAGTCGCCCTGTTGCCACACGTGTGCGAGTCCGAATGCGTTTTCCATGGTGTTTGCTTACTCCAGAACGAAATTGATGGGAACGTTGAACCACATTGCCTCGGGCGTGCCGTTGCGCTTACCAGGGACGTAGCGCCAGCGCAGAGCGGTTTGCAAGGCGGTTTGGTCGAGGCGGTCGAAGCCGCTGGATGTACGGATCTCTGCCTTGGACGCCGTGCCGTCTGGCTCGATGAGTACGCGCACAACCACTTTGCCTTCTTCACGCAGGCGTTTGCTCAGGGGCGGGTACGGTGGCTTGGGGTTGTTGAGGTAGTCTGCCTGCGTTGACGGCAGTTCGATGCGTGGAGCTGCTGGTGCTGCAGGCGCAGCGGGTGCGGACGCAACGGAAACGGCGGGCGCACTTTGTGCGGCAGGCGCAGCCTGAGACGCACTTTCAACGGGAGACCCCTGGGGCGCGATTGGCGAGGGTTCCTTGGCTGGTACTGCTGCGGGCAATTCTGCTTTGGCGGGTTGTGGCGCGGGCGTAGGCCGCTGCGTGGTGCGGTTCTTGGCTGGCTGTTGCGGGGCCGGTGCGGGCGCTGGGGCTGGGCTTGGAAGGGGCTGTGGCGCTGCCTGAGCCAACTCCATGATGACTTGGGCGGGGATGAGTACCTCCGCCGGACGATTTTGCAGCGCCGTGTGGGCCAGCCACAGCACGCCAGCGTGCGCGGCCACCACCAGGGTGGTGATTGCGACGTGGCGGTACTGAAGTGGTTGAAAGGCGTGCAGGGGGAACATGGCGTTTATCACCGAAGAACCCACCATGCCGTCAACATGACGATAAGCAGGCTGGCGAACAGGGCGATCGTTTGAATCATGACATCAAAAATGGGTGTCAGAAAATTATAAATGAGAATCAATATCGTTTGAGTGTGACTCAGAAAATGAGTGAGCGGTCAAGTTCTGCAATTTCGCGTTTGCCGCACAGCGCCATGGCTGCACGGAGTTCGTCCAGCAGCAGGCGCAACACGTGGGTTGCGCCTGCTGCCCCCGCGTTGGCCAGCCCGTAGACCACTGGGCGGCCTACCAATACCGCCTGGGCGCCCAGGGCGAGTGCCTTGATGACGTCAGTGCCGCGCCGGATACCGCCGTCCACCAGAACGGTGCAGCGGCCTTGAACGGCATCGACCACTCTGGGCAGCAGCGCGGCGGTGGCGGGCAGGGTGTCCAGCACTCGACCACCGTGGTTGGAAACGATGAGGCCCGCTACACCAAGATCGCAAGCCTGCCGTGCGTCGTCAGGGTGGGTCACGCCCTTCAAGAGCAAGGGCAATGGTGCGTTGTCAACCAGCCACCGAACATCATCCCAGGTGGGGGCTTGGGCCATCAACTGGTGCCAGGCGGTGGCTTGGGCCGTTGGCGGTGCATGGGCTGCGTGCAAACCAGCTGGCAACGCGAAGCCGCTGCGGCGTTCATGGTCACGCACGCCGTTCACGGGGGCATCCACAGTGAGCACCAGCGCCTCGTAGCCAGCGGCTTTGGCGCGTTGCATGAGTTCGTGCAACCAGGCACGGTCGCCCAGCGCGTAGAGCTGGAACCACAGGGGGCCACGGTCGGCGTCACGCAGGTAGGCGTGTGCCACCGCTTCGAGAGGGGTGTTGCTTTGCGTGCTGAGGACCATGCCCACTCCCTGGGCTGAGGCGGCCATGGCGGTCGCAAGCTCGCCGTCGGCATGGGCCAGGCGCTGGTGTGCCATGGGGGCCACCAGTAAAGGCGTGGGCCAGGGTCGCCCCAGCAAAGAGATGCCGGTGTGCAAGCCGTCCAGCGGCTGCAGCACGCGCGGCTGCAGTTGCAAGGCGTTCCACGCTTGGCGGTTGGTGTGGAGGGTGATTTCGTCGCCGGCGCCGCCGCTGAAGTAGGCCCAGGTGGCGTCGTTCAGCAATTGGCGCGCATGGGCTTCATGGTCGGCCAGGTTGACAAGGCCAGGGGGCAGCGGTTGCAGCCTGGGGAGCGTGTTCATGTGCTGGCCCATTGCCGCAGAAGGTTGTGGTACACGCCGGTGAGCGCGGTGGTTTCGGGGGTTTCGCCGTGGCGTTCGCGCAGCTTGAGCAGGTTCATGTCCAGCTCGAAAAGCAGTCGGCGTTGCTCGTCGCTGCGCACCATGCTTTCTATCCACAAGAAAGAGGCGGTGCGTGCGCCCCGGGTGACGGGGGTGACTTCGTGCAGGCTGGTGCCGGGGTAGATGACGGCGCTGCCTGCAGGCAGCTTGACTTGCTTGGTGCCGTAGGTGTCGTGGATGGTGAGTTCCCCGCCGTCGTATTCGTGGGGGTCTGACAGGAAGACGGTGCAGGAAATATCGGTGCGCACGCGTTGGCCGTCGGGCAGTACGCGTACGGCGTTGTCGATGTGAGAGCCGTAGTGGTTGCGGGACCCACGGTAGCGGTTCACCCGGGGGGTGAACACTTTGAGGGGAAGCGTCGCAGAGAAGAAAAGGGGTTGACGGTCCAGCCCCGCCAGAATGCGCTGCCTGATGTATTGCGCTGCGGCGCAGTCGTGGGGGAGCTGGTCGTTGTTCTTGACCTGCCGGGCCTGGGTGCCCGCGCTGAGGGCGCCATCTTCCCAACTGGCTTCGGTGAGCAGTTGGCGGAATTGCTGCAGCTCGGAGGGCTGCACCACGTTGTCCAGGGTGAGAAGCATGGCGTTGACGCGGGTGTGGGTTGGTTGATCAGAACTTCAGGCTGGCCGTGACCATCAGCTGCCTGCCGGCACCTGCGATGTAGTGGCCGGGGTAGAGCTGGTCGGCGTAGAGCTTGTTGGTCACGTTGCTGAGGTTGGCCTTGAGGGTGAGGCGGTCGAAGTCGAACTTGTATTCCGCCATCAGGTCGGCCGTGACGTAGCTGGGCACGTTGAATTCCGAACGGGTGGGCTTTTGCTTGCCGCGGAAGTTCAGGCCGCCGCCCACGCGGAACTTGGGCGTGATCTGGTAGGTGGTCCACACGGTGCCGCTGTGTACGGGGGTGAGTGCAGGGCGGTCGCCTTGGCGTTCACCAGGGGTGGTGACGTTGACAGCCTGGTCCACCTTGGCAATGGGCAGCCACATGTACGAGGCAAACACTTCCCACCTCGGGTTCAGGCGGCCTGCGACATCGATCTCGAACCCGGCCACGTGGCGTTTGCCGGTGAGTACGGCCACGTCGCGGTCGGGGTCGGTGTTGCGCTCGTGCAGCTTGGTGGAGCGGAACACTGCCATGCGGGTGGTAAAGCGCTTGTCGGCCGAGTCGAGCCTGGTGCCGAATTCGATGTTGAGGCTCTGCTCGGGCGGCGTGTTCACCGTCTGGTCGTTGATGGAGTAGGCGTCGCCAGATGTGTTGAACGAGGAGCCTGCAGAGAAGTGGTAGGACTGCAATTCGTTGGGCTGGTACAGCACGCCGACGCGCTTGCTGATCTCGGAGATCTTCATGCGGTACGAGGTGCTGCCGCTGTACGAGAAGTAGTCGTAGCTGTGGTCGGCGCCGCTGCCAGCGTAGCTGTAGCTGTGGGTGTTGTAGTCACCGGTCAGGTGGTCAAAGCGCAGGCCACCGACTAGCTTCCAGGCTGGGGTGATCTCTACAGTGTCTTGGGCGTAGATGCCGTAGCCGGTCGAGGTGTAGTCGGAGGTGGGACGGAAGCGGCGTTTGCTTTCGTCAACCGAAGCGCCATCGCTTGGTGTGCCGTAGGTGGTGTTGGATTTGTTCAAGCCCAGGGCGTTATAGAAGGCAGTGCGCGTTGCTCCGGTAAGGCCTGGGGTGTCGCCGTAGACGATCTTCTTCTCGCGTGTCACGTCAACGCCTGCCAGCAGATCGTGCTTGTAACCCAGGGCCTGGAACTTGGTGCTGAAGTCGCTCTGGGCCTGGAAGATTTCCATGTCCTGCACCTTGAGCTGTGTGCCGCGCGTGAACACGGTGCTGGAGCTGAGGTTGGTGAGGTTGGTGGCAGGTGTTCCGCCCTGAATGCGAATGGTGCTGGCGCGCATGTCGCGGTTGAACTTGCCGACGCGTACCTGGGTCTTGAGTTCGCTGTCGCGCGAGAAGCGGTGCGTGTGCCCAAAAGTGGCGATGGTGCCGCCGCTCTGGTTGTAGTCGCTGGCCATGCCGTAGTAAGTGGCGGGGTCCACTGGGAGCATGGTGGTGTCTTCAGTGCCTGAGGTGGCGGTACGGCGAATCCAGGGCAGGCCGTAGTTGACGCCGTTGTTGTTTTCCAGGTGGTAGAGGCTGGCCAGGAACTCGTCTTTTTCGCCAATGCCCCAGCGGTAGCTTGCGGCAATGCCCTTCTTGTCGATACTGCTGCCTGAGCCGTTGTTCTTGGCTTCGGTGGTCATCGCGTTCAAGCGCAGGGCCGAGCTTTCGCTGGTTTGGATGTTGAAGTCACCCGTGACGCGGCGGTAGGCGTGGCTGCCCAGGGTGATGTCCACTTGGTGTTCGTCGATCAGGCGCGGCACCTTGCTGACCTGGTTGACGGCGCCACCCGTGGAGCCACGGCCGAACAGCATGGAGGCGGAGCCCCGCAGTACTTCCATGCGGTCGAGGTTGAAGGTGTCGCGGTCGTAAATGGCCGGGTCGCGCATGCCGTCTATGAACAGGTCGCCCGTGGCTTGCAGGGCGAAGCCGCGCAGGCGGATGTCTTCCTCACCGCCTTCTGCGGCCAGAAAGCTGATGCCAGCAGTGTTCTTCAGCGCCTCTTTGACCGTGTCGAGGTTGCGGTCGTCAATGAGTTTTTCGGTGACAACGGTGACGGACTGGGGAATGTCGCGCAGTTGTTGGCGGCCTTTGCCAATGGTGGTTTCGGTGGCACGGAGGGCATCCTTGCCCTCGGGGGCTTCGGCTTTTTCAGTCACCGTGACGGTGGAAAGGGTGGCGGTGGCAGGTGTTGCGGCGTTTTGGGCCAAAGCGCTCATGGAGCCAGCCAGAAGCATGGCACCCAGAGGGAGTGCCGCGATTTTGGCTGTGGGCAAAGAGGAGGGGGTTTGTGTGACGCGGCGCGAAGCCTTGCGGCGGGAAGAGCGGGACATGGTTGCAGCGGTGTTGCTAGATGGGGTTTCTGGCTGGCTGGCAACGCATGAGTGACGTTGTGGCTGGCTAATTTTACAATTGTAAACGAAATGAGAATGGTTCTTGTTAATATGTTTTTTGGGGCCTCAACCTATGAGGCTGATAGTGACTATCAATGTTGAATAGTCATTGTTCCAAGCTATGATTTCCGGGTTTTCACGAATTCCTCCATCCTTCAACCTCAAACAAAGGAAACAGCAATGTCCCTCATCAACACCCAAGTGCAGCCGTTCAAGGCCCAGGCTTTCCACAATGGCAAGTTCATCGAAGTCTCCAACGAAAGCCTGAAGGGCAAGTGGTCCGTGCTGATCTTCATGCCGGCCGCCTTCACCTTCAACTGCCCCACCGAAGTGGAAGATGCCGCTGACAACTACGCCGAGTTCCAGAAGGCCGGTGCCGAGGTTTACATCGTGACCACCGACACGCACTTCTCGCACAAGGTGTGGCACGAGACCTCCCCCGCCGTGGGCAAGGCCAAGTTCCCGCTGGTGGGTGACCCCACCCACGCCCTGACCAACGCTTTCGGCGTGCACATTCCCGAAGAAGGCCTGGCCCTGCGCGGTACCTTCGTGATCAACCCCGATGGCGTGATCAAGACGATGGAAGTGCACTCCAACGAAATCGCCCGTGACGTGAAGGAAACCCTGCGCAAGCTGAAGGCTGCCCAGTACACCGCCGCCAACCCCGGCCAGGTTTGCCCCGCCAAGTGGAACGAAGGCGCCAAG
>CAMLOF010000136.1 GCA_946481585.1 uncultured Macromonas sp.
ACGTGCTCCACGGCCAGCGCCAGCCCGTGTACGCGCTGTTCGTCGAGATTGACCCTGCCCGCGTGGACGTGAATGTTCACCCCACCAAGATCGAGGTTCGCTTCCGCGACAGCCGCGAGGTGCACCAGGCCGTCAGGCACGCCATAGAGAACGCACTGGCCGCGCCACGCGCCGCCAACCTGGGCCAAGCCCCTGCCCACGCCAGCCAACAAACAACGGCGTCTACGCAACTGGCCCTGATGCCTGCACACACCCAGCTCGGGCTGGACGTGAGCACCAGAACCACCGAAACATCTGCCTGGAGCGCTCCTTGGCAACGCCAGGAACCGCGTCCGCTGGGCCAGCAGGTCAACGATCTGGCGGCGCTGTGGCGCCCGAACGCCACCCCGGCAGCAGGGACTGAAACGGCGCCCGCCTGGCCCGGCAATACCCTGCAGCAACTGGCCTCAACACCATCCTCGCTGCCTGTCAGCGACGCGGCCTCTGCCTGGCCTCTGGGCCGCGCCATTGCCCAGCTGCATGGCGTGTATGTCTTGGCCGAGAACGCCCACGGCCTGGTGCTGGTGGACATGCACGCTGCGCACGAGCGCATCGTCTATGAACGCCTGAAAAACCAGCTTGATACCGCTGGTGACGGCCAGCTGCAAAGCCAGCCACTGCTGATTCCCGCCACCTTCGCAGCCACACCCGCCGAGGTAGCCACAGCGGAGGCACAGCACGAAACACTGCACCGCCTGGGGCTGGACATCACCCCCTTCTCGCCCCAGACGCTGGCAGTGCGTGCGGTGCCTGCCGCCCTGGCACAGGGAAATGTGGTGGAACTGGCCCGCAGCGTGCTGGCAGAACTCGCCCAGCACGATGCCGCCACCGTGGTCCAGCGCGCCCGCAACGAACTGCTGGCCACCATGGCCTGCCACGGCGCCGTGCGGGCCAACCGCCGCCTCACGCTGGAAGAAATGAACGCCCTGCTGCGCCAGATGGAAGACACAGAACGCAGCGACCAGTGCAACCACGGGCGCCCCACGTGGAGGCAGCTCAGCCTGCGAGAACTCGACGCCCTGTTCCTGCGAGGCCGATGAATTCAAATTGGTGCACAAGGCACCTAAACAAAACATCACCCCCATAAACGCACAACTTATGTGCATTCATTCGGGCAAAATGCGCGATTCGCATAAATTTCGCACCAGAATGGATCGCACCGATGAAATACGCCTCTCTCCACGCCTTTCTTGAACATGTGGCCCTGCGCAACCCCGGTCAGCCGGAGTTTCTGCAGGCGGTCACAGAGGTCATGGAAAGCCTGTGGCCCTTCATTGAGCAGCACCCCAAGTACGCCGAGCAAGGCCTGCTGGACAGGCTCGTGGAGCCCGAGCGCGTGGTGATGTTCCGCGTCTCCTGGGTCAACGACCACGGGGACGTTCAGGTCAATCGCGGCTACCGCATTCAGCACAGCTCGGCCATCGGGCCCTACAAGGGCGGCATGCGTTTCCACCCGTCGGTCAACCTGTCCATCCTGAAGTTTCTGGCGTTCGAACAGACCTTCAAGAACGCCCTCACCACGCTGCCCATGGGTGGCGGCAAGGGCGGTTCCGACTTCGACCCCAAGGGGAAGAGCCCTGGAGAAGTGATGCGCTTCTGCCAGGCGCTGGTGAGTGAACTGTTCCGCCACGTGGGCGCTGACACCGATGTTCCTGCCGGTGACATCGGCGTGGGCGGGCGTGAAGTGGGTTACATGGCTGGCATGATGAAAAAGCTCAGCAACCGGGCCGATTGCGTGTTCACCGGCAAGGGGCTGAGCTTCGGCGGATCGCTGATCCGCCCCGAGGCGACCGGCTACGGCACCGTCTACTTTGCGGAAGAGATGCTCAAGCGCCAGGGCATGAGCTTTGACGGCATGCGGGTCAGCGTGTCCGGCTCCGGCAACGTGGCGCAGTACGCCATCGAAAAGGCCATGGCGCTGGGTGCCAAGGTGGTCACCGTGTCGGACTCCAGCGGAACGGTGATCGACCACGACGGCTTCACCCCCGAAAAGCTGGCCACGCTCATGGAAGTGAAGAACCATCTTTATGGCCGCGTGAGTGACTACGCCGAACGCGTGGGCGCCCGGTTCGAGCCGGGGGTCCGCCCCTGGGCCGTGCCGGTGGACGTGGCGCTGCCCTGCGCCACGCAGAACGAACTGAATGCCGACGACGCCGCTGTGCTCGTCAAGAACGGCGTGAAGTGCGTGGCCGAAGGCGCAAACATGCCGACCACCATGGACGCCATCAAGGTGTTCGAGAACGCTGGCGTGCTTTACGCGCCGGGCAAGGCCAGCAACGCTGGCGGCGTTGCCACCTCGGGCCTGGAAATGAGCCAGAACGCCATGCGCCTGAGCTGGCCGCGCGACGAAGTGGACGCGCGCCTGCACGGCATCATGGTCGGCATTCACGACGCCTGCGTGCGCCATGGCACCCGGGCTGATGGTTCCGTGAGCTACGTGGACGGTGCCAACATCGCCGGTTTCGCCAAGGTGGCAGACGCCATGCTCGCGCAGGGCGTGATCTGACCGCGTAAGTCTGCCGCTCGGTCGAACAGATGCGTCAATTTGCATCTGTTACCCTCGAACGAATGACCGACACTACTCGCCCCCCCATGTCTGCAGGGCTCATCGTGGTGGTGCTGTCCCTGCTGCTGGGCATTCAACCCATAGCCACAGACCTGTACCTGCCTGCCCTGCCTGCCCTCACTGAAGGTTTCGGTGCCTCCATGCACCAGGCGCAGCTGACGCTGACGGCCCTGTTGCTGGCATTCGGCCTGTCGCAGCTGGCCTGGGGGCCGCTGTCCGACCGCTTTGGCCGCCGCCCCATCCTGCTCTGGGGCATGGCGGCATTTGTGCTCGCTTCGGTGGGCAGCCTGTTTGCCACAAGCATGGAGCAACTCATCGTCTGGCGCACGGTGCAGGGCGTCGCCATGGGTTCAGCGGTGATGTGCGCGCGGGCCATCGTGCGCGACCTGTACGGCCCGGCCGAGGGCGGGCGCGTCATGTCCAAGGGGCTGACCGGCCTCGGCGTCTTTGCCTGCATCTGCGCCCCGCTGGGCGGGCTGCTGTCCGACCTCGTGAACTGGCGCGCCACGCTTGGCGCGCTGGCTGTCTTCGGGGCAGTCACGCTGGCCTTGCTGGCCTCGCGCTTTCAGGAAACACTCAAGACCCCCAACCCGCGCGCCCTGGAGCCGCGTGAAATGCTGCGCATCTGGGCGCAGATCCTGCGCCACCCGGTGTTCTGGACCTTCACCCTGCTGGCCACCACATCCTACGCAGGCCTGTTCACCTTCCTGGCCACTTCGTCGTTCGTGTTCATCAAGGTGCTGGGCCTGAGCAAGACGCACTACGGCCTGCTCATGGCATCCATGTCCGGCGTCTACATCCTGGGCACCCTGCTGTGCCGCCGCCTCTTGCCACGTCTGGGCATCAGGCGCACCGTCGCTATCGCTGGCGCATTCACGCTGACAGGCGGCACCATCATGGGCGTACTTGGCTTGGCGGGCCTGCACAACAGCTGGGCCATCATGCTGCCCTACTACCTCTTCATCCTGGCGCACGGTGTGCACCAGCCTTGCGGCCAGAGTGGCTCCGTTGCTGCCTTCCCGCAGGCAGCGGGCGCGGCTTCGGCGCAGAGCGGCTTCATCATGATGGTGGCAGCCTTCCTGATGGGCCACTGGATCGGGGGCAACCTGTCTGCCAGTGCAGACGCCACCGTGCTGCCCATGACCAATGGCATGTGGTTCTGGAGCGTGATGATCGCGCTCGTCGCCTGGACGCTGGTGCAGCGCTATGGCGAGGTGCGCCAGCCGCCCCAGCGCAACCCTGCACCAGCAACATGAGCAACAAACTGAACTGGCTGGCCTTGGCAGGCCCCACCGCATCAGGCAAAACCGCCCTGGCCCTGGCCATTGCCCAGCGCTGGCCTTGCGAGATCCTCAGTGTGGATTCAGCCCTGGTCTACCGGGGCATGGACATCGGCACCGCCAAGCCCAGCCGCGCAGAACTGGCCCTGGTGCCGCACCACCTGATTGACATCCGCGACGCGGCGCAAGCCTACAGCGCGGCGGAGTTCGTGCGCGACGCCACGCGGCTGGTGCACGAAATTCGCGGCAGGGGCCGCCTGCCTTTGCTGGTGGGTGGCACCATGCTGTACTTCAAGGCGCTGTTCGACGGCCTGGACGACATGCCCGCGGCCCAGCCCGAGTTGCGTGCCCAGATCGAAGCCGAGGCCCGCGAGCGCGGCTGGCCCGCCATGCACACCGAACTCGGCCGGGTTGACCCAGCCACGGCTGCACGACTTGCACCCAACGATTCGCAGCGCATTGGCCGTGCGCTCGAAGTGTTCCGCACCACGGGCCGTGGCATTTCCACCTTCCACAGCGCCAAGACCGCAGACAAGCAAGGCGCCCCCCTGCAGATCGACGGCTTGACGGGTGAATTGTGGTCTCTGGAGCCGCAGGACCGCGCCTGGCTGCACCGCCGCATCGAACAGCGCTTCGACGCCATGTTGGCTGACGGTTTTCTGGATGAAATGCGGGCCTTGCGAAAGCGGCCGGACCTGAATGCCGACCTCCCGTCCATGCGGTGCGTGGGCTACCGCCAGGCCTGGGAAGCCTTGGACGAAGCCGAACGCCAAGGGCGTGACACCCTCGGCGAGGCGGAGTGGGCCGAGTGCCGCAACAAAGGCATTTTTGCCACCCGGCAACTGGCCAAACGGCAGCTCACCTGGCTACGCAGCATGCCTTCCCGGCAAGTCCTTGCCTGCGATGACCCCGCTGTATTCACCCAGGCCATGGGCTTGCTGGAAAAACGCCTGACTGGCCTGCCTTGAGCAGGTAAACCCTGAATATGCCAGAAACGTCATTTGCCCGTACCATGGCAACATGAACGCCCCTGGCCCCACCAACGAGGCAGTATCTCCACAACAGCCACGCGACCCTGCGGTAACTGCGTTTGGCTGGCTTCGCTGGCTGCCGTGGGCCATATTGCTGGCGGGTGCCGCCATCACCTGGCAGCAGCACCTTGCCCTCAAGGAGCGTGTAGCGCTCATCGAGCGCACACGTTTCGACATCCGTGCCAACGAAGTTGCCCTGGGGCTGGAACGTCGGCTGCAAAGCAATGCCGACCTTTTGCGCGGTGTTGCGGGCCTGTTTGCAGCCAGCGACCAGGTAGACCGAGACGAATTCAAGCAATACGTCGAAGGCTTGCAGCTTGAACGCCACTACCCAGGCATCCAGGGCATAGGGTTCAGTCAATGGCTGAGCGCCGACCAGTTGCCAGCACATGAAGCCGAAATCCGTGGTGAGGGATTTGCCGGGTACTCGGTACACCCCCCTGGCAAACGCGACCATTACAGCGCCATCGTGTACCTGGAGCCGTTCGACTGGCGCAACCAACGCGCCTTCGGCTTCGACATGTTCACCGAGGGCATCCGACAAGAGGCCATGCGGCGCTCCGTCGAGACCGGTGAAGCCATCCTGAGCGGAAAAGTCACGCTGGTCCAAGAGACAGACGAGGACACCCAGGCCGGCTTTCTCATCTACCTGCCCGTCTACACCAAGCACATCCGGCCAGATTCCACCCAAGACCGATGGAGCAAGCTCATGGGCTGGGCCTACTCCCCTGTTCGCGCACGCGATCTGGTACAGGCCTTTCTGCGACAGGAGTTCCCGGCCTTGAGCGAGCACGTTGCGCTGCGGCTGTATGCATCAGGCGAACCCAGCACAGGGGCGCTTCTCTATGACGATCCACGGCATTCCAGCTTGAGTGGACCGTCGGCTCTGCGCATCACACGCAAGCTCTCCTTGCACGGCTCACAGTGGTTACTGGAAGTGGAGCAGCTCGACGGCTCAGCATTGGCTGACTCCTCGGCGGGCAGCCGTGGCGTACTTTGGGGTGGTGCGGCACTCACCCTGGCCCTTGCTGCGCTGGCCCAGGTGATCTTGCGCAGCCACAGAAAAATTGCCCAGGCATTGCGCAGCAGCGTGGATGCGAATCGCAGGCTTGCCTCCAGCCAGGCGGCATTGCGACTGGCGGGTACGGTCATGAACGCCAGTCCGCTGGGCATATTTGTGACGGACGCGCGGCGGCAGGTTGTCTCTGTCAATCCCGCATTCACCCGCATCACCGGGTTTCAGCCAGGCGAGGTCATTGGCAAGCAGCCGGAGTGGTTCCTGCAAACACAACACGCGGTCGACCTGCCCCGCATGTGGGATGACGTTGAACACCAAGGCAACTGGGCGGGTGAACTCGACTGCCGCCGCAAGGACGGCTCCGTGTACCCACAACGCCTGGCCATGACCCGGGTAACGGGCGAGAACGGGCAGACAGAGAACTGCGTCGGCCTGTTCCAGGACATCACGGAGCAGCGCAAGGCCGAGGCCAACATCCGCCGGCTGGCTCATCACGACTACCTGACCGGACTGCCCAACCGTGCACTGCTCGTCGAACGGGCCACACAGGAGTTGCTGGCCGCCAGCCGTTACGGACACAAACCGGTGATCCTCTTCATCGACCTTGACCGCTTCAAACCTATCAACGACGCACATGGTCACGAAACCGGTGACGAGGTTCTGGTAGAAGTTGCGCGCCGACTTGGCAGCCTGTTGCGCGAGACCGATCTGGTCTGCCGCCAAGGCGGTGATGAATTCGTGGTGTTGCTGCCCGACCACCACACCGAAGAAGGCCTGATAAGCCTGGCTCAAAAGCTGCTCGATGCCATAGAGACCCCTTACACCGTGAAGGGCCGCTCGCTGGAGTTGAGTGCAAGCATCGGCATCGCCATCTTCCCGGAACATGGCGACACCGTGGACAAACTCATACAGAACGCAGATGCAGCCATGTACCAGGCCAAGGCGCAACCTGGGCAGAAGATCTGGCTGGCAGGTGCGACGCCCGAAACCGAGAATCTGGCGGCCTGAGTCTAAGCACCCAGGCCTGCCAGACAACCGCCAACAGCTCACCCCAACAAACGTACCCTGGCCTCGGCGTATTCCCGCTTGAGCCGCGCCACCAGTTCAGCGGCAGGCACAACGGCATTCACGGCGCCAATGCCTTGGCCGCAACCCCAGATGTCTTTCCAGGCCTTGGACGTGCCGCTGCCAAAGTTCATCTTGCTCGGATCACTCTCGGGCAGGTTGTCCGGGTCCAAACCCGATGCACGGATCGACGCCTTCAAATAGTTGCCGTGCACACCCGTGAACAGGTTGCTGTAGACGATCTCGTCAGAGTTGCCTTCCACGATGGCCTGCTTGTAGGCATCCACGGCACGCGCCTCATCGGTCGCAATGAAGGCCGAGCCGATGTAGGCGAAGTCTGCCCCCATGGCCTGCGCGGCCAGCACCGCTCCGCCTGTGGCAATCGACCCTGACAAGGCCACCGGCCCGTCGAACCACTGGCGAATCTCCTGGATGAGCGCGAACGGGCTCTTGGTGCCCGCGTGCCCGCCCGCACCTGCCGCCACGGCAATCAGGCCGTCGGCACCCTTTTCAATGGCCTTGCGCGCAAAGAAGTTGTTGATGATGTCGTGCAGCACCACACCGCCCCAGCTGTGCACGGCCTGGTTCACGTCTTCACGCGCGCCCAAGCTGGTGATGACGATGGGCACCTTGTATTTGGCGCACAAAGCCATGTCGTGCTCCAGCCGGTCGTTGCTCTTGTGCACGATCTGGTTGATGGCAAAGGGCGCGGCGGGTTGATCGGGGTGTGCGCGGTTGTGGGCATCCAGCGCTTCGGTGATCTCGGCCAGCCACTCGTCGAGCTGCTCGGCGGGGCGGGCGTTGAGCGCGGGCATGGAGCCCACGATGCCCGCCTTGCACTGGGCGATCACGAGTTTCGGGTTGCTGATGATGAACAGCGGCGAGCCGATCACGGGGAAAGGCACGCGCTGCAGAACGGGAGGCAGTTTCGACATGGCGTCTCCTCAGAATGCTTCCAGCGCCATGTCGGTCACGCCCACGTGACCCGCGACGATGCTGTCGCGCAAGCCCGGCACGCGCGTCAGGA